>DATCVD010000092.1:0-2769 GCA_036567125.1 Pyrinomonadaceae bacterium
CCGACAGGGTGACGGCCGGAATCGGCGGCGACGCGGAACTCGTCATCAGATTCGACGGCCCCGCGGGCGCGCACGTCCGCCGCGAGATCGCGATCCCGCTCCACGACCCGCCGCCCGCGCGCCGCTGAAGAGGAACTGAAACCCCGCGCCCCGAGTGATCTGTTGGCGGTCGCCGGGTCGCGCCGCTCACGCCTCGCCCGCGCATCCCTTTTTCCAGACGACCGAGTAGCGCCAGAATAAGTGCCTGCTCACCAGCGCGCCCGGCATGATGCTCGCGCAAGCCTGCTCGACCTGCGGCAGGGTGAGGTAGGTGTCTGTTTTGCCGTGCTCGGCGTACGCCTCGCGCACTTCGCGCGACGGCCGCGGCTTCCCGGTTTTCATCAACCTGAGAAGTAAGCTTGCGGGGTAGGCGACGCCGTCGAACAGCAGATCGCCCAGACCGGAGCGTCGGTACAGATCGAGGCAGACGAACACGCCTCCCGGCTTCAGGGCTTCCCTTATTTTTCTCAGGGCGGGCGCGGCCGGCAGGTGGTGGAGTGTCGTGAGCGTCGCGACGCAATCGAAATGGCCGGCCGGGAGTTGGTGGCTCATCGCGTCGGCCGCGACGAACTCGATGTTCGGGTAAGCCTCTGAACGCTCACGCGCCGCGCGGATCATCCGCGGGGATAAATCGACGGCGAGAACGCTTTCGGCGCGCCGGGCGAGCAGGCGGGAGAAGTCGCCCGTGCCGCAGCCGATTTCGAGAACGCGGTGGCAACGTTCGGGCAGGTGGCCGAGCAAGTACCCGTGGTAGTGCGCGTTATGATTCCAGTCGTCGCCGGGGAGCGAGGCGATCCGGTCGAAATCGGATCGGATCGATTCCGGCGTCTGTCTTGGTCGGCCCATCGTCTCTTTCGTCCGCGGCCGCGTTGCGTGCTCAGCGCCTGTCTTTTACCGGCGCGTCCTTCGAGCCTTTGACCAGAGAGATGGCGTGGAGGCAGTCCTGCTTGTCGCGGTAGCCCTCGCCGGAGTCGGCGATGATGCGGTGGTTGGCCGCGCGCAACTGCCAGCGCCACTCGGACGAGGCGTCCTGATAGACCAGATACGCGGTGCCGTCCGTCACCTGCTTAAGCTCGCCCTTCACCCGCGCTATCTCGCCTTCGTAGAACGAAGATGTTGTGCTCGGCCTCCGACAGGTCTGACTCGAAGTGTTCGCCCGCCGTGCCGTGCTCGGCGGTCTTGGCTTTCAGCTCTCTGACGTAGGAATTGAGGCTCCGCAACTGCTCCTCGTACTCCTGCAACTGTGCTTCGAGTGTGTCGCGGTCGTGTCTCATGGCCCTGCTCCTTATCCGGCTGTTGGGCGAGAGACTTGATTCCGAGAGCGCGAGGGGCGAACGGCTGATTGGCGCACACTGATATCACGAAATCTTTTGCCGTGGCAATCGGAAATAGGACGCGCCGGCCGCCGGGTGCGGAACCCCGCGACGGGGCGCGAGGGCGTTCAGCTTTTCGCGCCCCGTCGCGGCCGCGGGTTGTTAGCGCGCCTTGATCGACGCGACGGGATTGGCGAAGTGAGTTGAAACTGGCCGGCGCGACGGACGCGAAGGCGGAGGTTTGTCAGCGGCCCGGCGCGTGGAGGCGGAACGCGGCCATCTCCTCGGCGTTGCGAACCAGCAGCAGGTCGCCCGCCAAGACGGGGTGGTTCCACGTCTTGCCCTTGATGGCGGGGAATCGCGCCAGCTCCGCGAACCCGCCGGGGGCCGCGCCGACCAGCGCCAGCTCGCCCTGCTCCGACACCAACAGCAGCACGCCCTGTTCGGCCAGCAGGACGAGTTGGCCGCCGGAGCCGTAGCTCCCGCCGGCCCACTTGCGCTTGCCGTCCGCGAGGTCGATGCAGGCGAGCGCGCCGGCGTCGATGCCGTAGGCGTGGCCTTCGTGCACGACGAAGTCGCTGAAGTAGGGCTTGAGCCCCTCGGATGTCCAGCGCTCCGCGACCTTCCAGCCGCCGCCCTCCTGCGCGACCGCGACGCGGTACAGGTCGCTCCCCTCGCCAACGCTCAGCAGCAGATCGCCGTCCGCCGTCTGGGCCGGCTGCGCGATGCGGCCGCCCGTCGGGAGTTGGTGTTGCCAGAGCACGCGGCCGTCGGCCGGCGCGACGCCGACGACGCCGGGGCCGTTCAGCAGCACGATCTGCGCGACGCCGCCGAGCGTGACGCGGTGGGGCGAGCTGTAGCAGCAGCCGTTTTTCGGCCCCGTCCAGCGCGGCTCGCCGCTGTCGCGGTCGTAGGCCGCGAGCGTGCCGCCGGCCGCGATGACGACCGTCTCGTCGATCACGAGCGGCGAGCCGGAGAAACCCCAGATCGGCACTTTCGTCTGCGTGTCGGCGGCGGCGTTGCGCGACCAGACGACCGCGCCGTCGTCGGCCTTGAGCGCGTTCAGGATGCCGGTCGCGCCGAGCGTATAGACGCGGCCGTCTTGGAGGGTCGGCGTCCCGCGCGGGCCCGCGCCGCCGTTCGACTCGTAGAAGCGGGCCGCGTCGCCGTGAGTCCAGACGGGCTTGCCGCTGGCCGCGTCGTAGCAGGTGACGACCTCCTGTTCGCCGCGCTGCTCCTGCGTGTAGAGGCGGCCGCCGCCCACGGCGAAGGACGACCAGCCCGGCCCGACCGGCCGCCGCCACATCTCGACCGGCGGCCGCGCCTCCCAGTCGGTCGCAATCCTGACGCCGCGGACGACGCCGTCGCGCGCGGGGCCGCGGAAGCCGGGCCAGTCGGCCGCGCCCGCCGTCGCCGC
>DATCVD010000093.1:0-4109 GCA_036567125.1 Pyrinomonadaceae bacterium
GCGGCCGAAGCCTGCTCGTCGCCGCCCGCCGCCGCGCCGGCCGCGCCCTGCTGCTGGTAGAGCGCCTCGGCCAGCTTGTGCGAGGCGGTCTGGAGCGCGTTGAAGGCGTTGTTCAGGCGATCAGCGCCGCCCTCTTCGAGCGCCTTCTTGGCGTCGGCAATCGCCGCTTCGAGCTGCGACTGCCCCGCCCCGTCGAGCTTCTCCTTGTTCTCCGTGTACGACTTCTCGACCTGATACGTGAGGCTGTCGAGGCGGTTGCGCGCCTCGATCTCCTCGCGCTTGCGCGCGTCCTCGGCCGAGTGCGACTCGGCCTCGCGCATCATCTTGTCGATCTCGTCCTTCGACAGGCCCGAAGAAGCGGTGATCGTGATCTTCTGCTCGCGGCCCGTGCCCATGTCCTTCGCCGAGACGTTGACGATGCCGTTCGCGTCGATGTCGAACGTGACCTCGACCTGCGGCATCCCGCGCGGCGCGGGCGGAATCCCGACGAGGTGGAACTTGCCGAGGGTCTTGTTGTCCGAGGCCATCGGCCGCTCGCCCTGAAGGACGTGCACCTCCACGCTCGTCTGGTTGTCCGACGCGGTCGAGAAGATTTCCGACTTGCGCGTCGGGATCGTCGTGTTGCGCTCGATGAGCTTCGTGAAGACGCCGCCCAAGGTTTCGATGCCGAGGCTCAAAGGCGTCACGTCGAGCAGGAGGATGTCCGTCTTCTCGCCCGCCAGCACGCCGGCCTGCACGGCCGCGCCGACCGCGACGACCTCGTCCGGGTTGACCGACTTGTTCGGCTCCTTGCCGAACAGGTTCTTGACGATCTCCTGCACCTTCGGGATGCGCGTCGAGCCGCCGACGAGCACGACCTCGTCGATCCGCTTCGCGTCGATCCCGGCGTCCTTGATCGCCTGCTCGACGGGCGACATCAGCCGGTTCAAGATCGGCTCGATCAGCTGCTCGAAGCGCGCGCGCGTCAGCTTCATCACGAGGTGCTTCGGCCCCGAGGCGTCGGCCGTGATGAAGGGCAGGTTGATCTCGGTCTCCATCGTCGAGGACAGCTCGATCTTCGCCTTCTCGGCCGCCTCCTTGAGGCGCTGCAAGGCCATCTTGTCGTTCGACAGGTCGATGCCCTGATCGCGCTTGAACTCCTCGACGATCCACTTGATCAGCGCCTCGTCGATGTCGTCGCCGCCGAGGTGCGTGTCGCCGTTCGTCGATTTGACCTCGACGACGCCCTCGCCGACTTCGAGGACGGAGATGTCGAAGGTTCCGCCGCCGAAGTCGAACACGGCGATGGTCTCGTCCTTCTTCTTATCCAGCCCGTAGGCGAGCGCCGCCGCGGTCGGCTCGTTGACGATGCGCATCACTTCGAGGCCGGCGATGCGGCCCGCGTCCTTCGTGGCCTGCCGCTGCGCGTCGTTGAAGTAGGCGGGGACGGTGATGACCGCCTTCTCGACCTTCTGGCCGAGGTAGTTTTCGGCCGCGACCTTGAGCTTTTGCAGGATCATGGCCGAGATTTCGGGCGGCGAGTACTCCTTGCCGCCGGCCGCGACGCGCACGTCGCCCTTCGAGTCGGCCTTGGCGTTGTAGGGAACCTGCTTCTTCTCCTCCGTCACCTCCTCGAAGCGCCGGCCCATGAAACGCTTGATCGAGTAGATCGTGTTCTCGGGGTTGGTGACGGCCTGCCGCTTCGCCACCTGCCCGACCAGACGGTTGCCGTCCTTGGCGAAGGCGACGACCGAAGGCGTGGTGCGCCCGCCCTCTTCGTTCGTGATGACGGTCGGCTCGCCGCCCTCCATCACCGCGACGACGGAGTTGGTCGTGCCGAGGTCGATACCGATAATCTTGCTCATCTTTTAACTCTCCAGTTGCCACCGGCCACCCGCCGCTCGTCGCGTCCATTGCGGCGGCCGGAGCGGGTTATGCCTGTTGAAATAACTCCTGAAACGAAGTTGAAGCCGCGGCTAATATAATATGTGAGTCCGTCATTGTCAACTTTAAATTACACCCTTCCGATCAACCCGCGGGGGCCGCAGTCAATCAGTTAAACCTTGCTATTTCAGCGTTTAAGACGGAGTCCCGGAGCGGTTCTGGCGCTCGCCGAGGAGGCGCGCGGCGTGGAAGATGTAGTGAACGCCGGAGAAGAAGGCGAAGGCGAAGACGAGCGCATAGACGGTCGGCAGGACGTAGCCGCGCAGGACGGGGAACTGCGTGGCGAGCAGGATGATGACGATGGCGGTGATCTGGACGAAAGTGTTGGCCTTCCCCAACCAAGAGGGCCGGAAATTGCGAAAGCCGGTCACGATGTTGATGGCGGCCGCGCCGACGACGATGAACACGTCGCGGCTGATGACGGCGGTGGTGACCCAGAAGGGGACGGGCAGGTGCAGGTTGTCGTGCGGCGGCGGGAGCGCGGCGCGGTTGATGATGGCGGGGAGCGAGAGCGTGACGAAGGCTGTGACGAGCAGGAGCTTGTCGGCGATGGGGTCGAGGATCGTGCCGAGTTGGGACTTCTGGTCGAAGCGGCGGGCGAGCATCCCGTCGAGGCCGTCGGTCAGGCCGGCGCTGACGAAGATGAAAAGGCCCCAGCCGAACCGCTGGTAGTAGAGGCAGATGACGAAGATCGGGATCAGGAACATCCGAACCACGGTCAGCAGGTTCGGCAGTGTGACGATGCGGGAAGACATTCGGTCGTGAATCGTAAAGCGTAAATCGTGAATAGTAAAAGGGCGAAGGCTGCTCGTCGATCTACGATTTACGATCCACGATTTACGCTGCTCGGAGTTCTAACAGCGTGACTTCCGGCGGGCAGCCGTAGCGGACGGGGAGGACGACGGTGCCGAGGCCGCGCGAGACGTAAATCTGCGTGTCGCCCTGCCGGCCGAGGCCGCGCAGGAGCCGGCGGCGCGGGCGGCCCGAGCGCGAAGTCTCGGAGCGCCAAGTGACCTGACCGCCGTGCGTGTGGCCGGCGAGGACGAGATCGACGCCCTCGCGCGCGGCGCGGCGCAGGACGAGCGGGTTGTGCGCGAGCAGTAGTTTCAGCTCGTCCGAGCGCGACCCGGCGAGCGCGAGCGGGAGGTCTTCCTGCCCCACCATCGTGTCGTCCACGCCCGCGAGCCAGAACGAAGCGCCGGGCCGTTCGGGGTGCTCGAAGCGCATCCCCTCGTTGACGAGGACGCGGATGCCCTCGGCGCTGAAGAGGTCTGTGATGAGCGGGGCGTCGACCCAGTGGTCGTGGTTGCCGAGCACGGCGAAGACGCCGCAGCGCGCGCGCAGGCGGCCGAGGATTTCGGCGCAGGGCGCGGCGTACTCGCGCTCGTGCGAGACGTAGTCGCCGGTCAGGGCGACGATGTCGGGGTCGAGCCGGTTGGCCTCCTCGACGGCGCGCTCGATCTGCCCCGGCCCCGTGAACGGGCCGTTGTGGATGTCGGAGAGCTGGACGACGCGCAGCCGGTCGAGCGCGCGCGGGAGTCTTTTGAGCGCGACCTCGTGGCGCTCGACGGAGAGCAAGTACGGCTCGGCGAAGGCGCGGCGCGCGACCTGCACGAGTCCGGCGGCGAGCGAGCGCAGCCGCGGGTGGGTGCGCGGGGGCGCGGCGCGGCGCACGGCCGCGGCGCGGAGACGACGATCCTTCCAACTATTGATGTCGGCCATCGGGTCTCGTCTGCTGGTGAATTTGGTTGCGCGAGAACTCCCCGGCCGCGTGTCGTCCCTTTCGCCGGAAAGCCCGCGCATTATACGCAGGCAAAGCCCCGCGAGGCAAAGCCCCGGACGCGGCCGCCGCCGAATTAGAACCCGGCCGCAACAATCGGCGGGGCCGGGTGGCCGGCCCGGCGCGGGCTGTGCTAATAACTTGCGACTGATGCAACCGGAAGCGACGGGCGGCGCGGGACTAGGACGGCGCGTGTGGGTCGTCGTCCCGACTTACGACGAGGCCGACAACGTCGCGGCCGTCGTCGCCGCGCTCGCCGCGCTCGATCTCGGATTGCGCGTGCTCGTCGTTGACGACGACTCGCCCGACGGGACGGCCGACATCGCCGAACGTCTCGCGCGCGAAGGCGCGCCGGTCGAGGTCTTACGCCGCGCGGGCGAGCGCGGCCTCGGCTCCGCCTACCTCG
>DATCVD010000094.1:0-4656 GCA_036567125.1 Pyrinomonadaceae bacterium
CCGAAGACCTGTCCGGCGGAGCCCGCGAAGGCCCAGCGCGCCATGTTCTGCTCGCGGCGCGCGGGCTGCGCGTCCATCAGCGCGGCCTGCGAGAGCGAGACGAACGCGCCGGCCGCCGGGTGCAGGAGCATCAGCGCGAGGAGCAGAGACCAGAAGCCGGCGCTCGCGGCGATGAGCGAGAGCGAGAGCGCGAAGAACACGCCGCCGCCGACGATGAACGCGCGCCGGCCCGCCGTCTCGGCGGCGATGAAGAGCGGCGGCTCGACGAGGTTGCCGAATATTCGCGGGACTGAGAGCAGCAGGCCGATCTCGGCGTAGCCGAGCGCGAGATCGTCGCGGACGAGCGGCCACGCGGCCTCGCCCGTGCCGAAGGTCAGCTCGTCCAGAAACTCGACGGCGAGCAGCGCGAGGGCGAGCGAGCGCAGCGCGCGCCGCGACGCCGCGGCGGCGGCCGACGCGGGCGCGTGGAAAGTTTTGTTTTCGGACTTCACGAATCTCCTCCGCGGTTGGCTGGGAAACGGTTGACGCGTGCGTTCTCGGTGCGTGGCGTCTGTTCCCAGAGGCGGAGGGATCGCGGTGCGGGCGCAGTAGTAGGCGCGTCGGCGCGGGCCGATCAGTCGTGCTGCCGCTTGTGCAGGCTTAGCGGGTTACCAAGGCGGGAAAGTCAGGTCAGTGATCACGTAAAACACCTCCCGTGCCGCGATTCTCGCGCGCGGCGCGGGAGGTGTCAACAGGGAAGGGGTTAGGGGCTGGGATTTAGGATTTAGGATTTCAAATCCCGGCTCCTAAATCCTAGCCTCTAAATCCTCGATTAGAGGTCGGAGACTTTGAGCTGCGTGTCGGCGTTCTTCCACGCGCGCTCGAACTCGCGGCGGACGAGTTCGGCCTCGCGCGCCTTGCCCTGCGCCTTCAAACTCTCCATCAGGCCGAAGAGCGAGCGGCCGTTGCGGCGGTTGCGCGCGAGGTCTTCGCGGAAGACTTGCTCGGCCTCGGCGTGGCGGCCGTCGAGCAGGAGCGCGCCGCCCAGCGACTCGCGCGAGAGCGGGTGATACCAGCCGGGCGGCTCGTCGTAGGCGAGCGCGTCTTCGGCCGCCGCGGCCTGACGCAGGAACTCGACGGCGGCCTTGCGGTCGCCGCGCGCCGCGGCCAGCCGCGCCGCGAGGAAACTGCGCGCGATCTTCAAGACCGGCCCGGCCGTGTTCTGCGAGCCGTAGGGCGTGTCGGCCGGGATGGCGGCGACGGCGTCCGTGAAGATCTTCATCTCGGCCTCGGCCTGCTGCACCTTGTTCGTCGCGGCGAAGGCCATGCCGCGCGCCCAGTGCCAGAGAGCGCGCGTGATCGGCTGCGCGGCCGGCGGCTCAGGCTCCTTGAGCACGTCGTCCCACCGACTGAAGCGCGTCATGACGAGCACGCCCGTCGGCATGAAGCCTTCGAGCGACGGCGCGCCCTTGAGGTACGGCCGCACGTTCGCTTCCAAGCGGCGCGAAGCCTTCATCGACTCGGCGTAGTTGCCCTGCATCGCGTGCGCGGCCGCGAGGAAATGCAGGTTGTGGCTGTAGTAGCCGGCCGAATAGACGCCTTGCAGGCCGCCCGAAGCGAGGTACTGCTCGTCGGCCTTCGCGGCCCAGACGTTCGACTCGGCCGCGCGCTCGTAGTCGCCCGTGCGCATGTAGATGTGCGCGGGCATGTGGACGAGGTGGCCGGCCGCGGGCGAGAGCCGTGCGAGCACGTCGGCGCTGCGCAAGGCCCGTTCGGGCTGGCGCGACGCCTCGACGGCGTGGATGTAGAGGTGGTGCGCGCCGATGTGATCGGGGTCGCGGCGCAGCACGTCTTCGAGGACGCTGATGATCTCGTCCGTGCCCTCGGCCGGGCGGCCCGCGGAGTCGTGCAGCTTCCACGCGTTGATGATCATCGCGGCGTCGGCCCAGAGCGTCGCGGCTTCGAGGTCGTCGGGGTAGCGGCGCGCGAGGGCGCGCATCGCCTCGCGGTAGTCGAGCCAGAGCTTTTTCTGATCGGCGCTCGCGTCGGCCGAGAATCTTTTCGCCAACGCTTCGAGGTACGCGCGCTCGTGCGCGGGCGCGTTCTTCGCCAGCGCGAGGCCGCGCTGCACGGCGTCGTGCGCCGCCTTCAGGCGCTCGGCCGGGATCGCCGCCTCGTTGTAGTTCGGGCCGAGCGACATGGCGAGGCCCCAGTGCGCGAGCGGCATCTGCGGGTCGAGTTCGGCGGCGCGGCGGAAGCTGCGCGCGGCCTCGTCGTGGTTGAAGCCGTAAACGAGGATGACGCCCTGATCGAAGAACCTTTGGGCGTCGGCGTTCGCCGAGGAAGTGGGGAAGCGGAAGCTCCCCAAGTCCGGGATGAGCCGCGCCGGCTGTTCGGCGGGCGGCGCGGTGGGGTTGTGGTGGTGCTGCCCGAAGGCGGGCACGCAAGCGAGGGCCAGTATGAAAACGAGCAGGCGTAACTTCATCTCGCAACTCTCCCGTTCTTTGAAACTAACCCCTTGAAATTGTTAACGCGGGGAAAGCCGGCGGCCGGGATCACTCGGACTGCGGGCTGCGAAACTTCGGCGGGGTGGGGCCGCCGCCTGAATTACTCGTTGACCTTGAGCACGGCGAGGAAGGCTTCCTGCGGGATTTCGACGCGGCCGACGCGCTTCATGCGCTTCTTGCCCTCTTTCTGCTTTTCGAGGAGCTTGCGCTTGCGCGTGATGTCGCCGCCGTAGCACTTGGCGATGACGTTCTTGCCGAGCGCCTTGACCGTCTCGCGGGCGATCACCTTGTTGCCGATGGCGGCTTGGATCGGGACTTCGAAGAGCTGCCGCGGGATGAGCTGGCGCATCTTCTCGGCGAGCACGCGCCCGCGCGACTGCGAGGTGGAGCGGTGGACGATGACCGAGAGCGCGTCAACCGGCTCGCCCGCGACCATCAGGTCGAGCTTGACGAGGTCTGAGTCCCAGTAGTCCGTGAAGTGGTAGTCGAGCGAGGCGTAGCCGCGCGAGACGGACTTCAGGCGGTCGTAGAAGTCGAGGACGATCTCGTTTAAGGGCAGCTCGTAGACGAGCATCACGCGCTTCTCGGCGATGTACTCGAACTTCTTCTGCACGCCGCGCTTCTCTTCCAAGAGCGGCAGGATGCCGCCGAGGTAGTCGTCCGAGCTGAGGATCGTCGCCTCGATGACCGGCTCCTCGATCTTGGCGATGCGGACGGCGTCGGGCATCTTCGCGGGCGAGTCGACTTCGAGGACTTCGCCGTCGGTCGTCGTCACGCGGTAGCGCACGCCCGGCGCGGTCGTGATGAGATCGAGGTTGAACTCGCGCTCCAGCCGCTCCTGCACGATCTCCATATGGAGCAGGCCGAGGAAGCCGCAGCGGAAGCCGAAGCCGAGCGCGACCGAGCTTTCGGGTTCGTAGAAGAACGAGGCGTCGTTCAGGCGCAGCTTGTCGAGCGCGTCGCGCAGCTCCTCGTACTGGTTGGCCTCGACCGGGTAGAGTCCGGCGAAGACCATCGGCTTGATCTCCTGAAAGCCGGGGAACGGCTCCTTCGTCGGCCGCGCGGCCTCGGTGATCGTGTCGCCGATCTGCACGTCCGCCACGGTCTTGATCGAGGCGGTCAGGAAGCCGACCTCGCCGACCGAGAGGCTGTCGATGGCGGTCGGGCGCGGGCGGTTGACGCCGATGGTCTCGACCTGATAGTCGCGGCCCGTGTTGAAGAAGCGGATCTTCATGCCGGGCTTGATCGTCCCGTCGATGACGCGGAAGAGGACGATGACGCCGCGGTAGGAGTCGTACCACGAGTCGAAGATGAGCGCCATCAGCGGCGCGTCCGCCGAGCCGCGCGGCGCGGGGATGTCGCGCACGATGGCTTCCAAAACTTCGGGCACGCCCTCGCCGGTCTTCGCGCTGGCGAGCACGGCGTTGTGCGTGTCGAGCCCGATGACGTGCTCGATCTGCTCCAGCGCCTTCTGCGGCTCCGCGCCCGGCAGGTCGATCTTGTTGACGACGGGGATGAGTTCGAGGTTGTTCTCGATGGCGAGGTAGGTGTTGGCGAGCGTCTGGGCCTCGACGCCCTGCGACGCGTCGACGATGAGCAGCGCGCCCTCGCAGGCGGAGAGCGAGCGCGAGACCTCGTAGGAGAAATCGACGTGGCCAGGCGTGTCGATGAGGTTGAGGACGTACTGCTGCCCGTCGCGCGCGCGGTAGTCGAGGCGGACGGCGTGGGCCTTGATGGTGATGCCGCGCTCGCGCTCCAAGTCCATGTCGTCGAGCATCTGCGCTTCCATGTCGCGCTCGCTGACCGCGCCGGTCAGTTGCAGCAGCCGGTCGGCCAGCGTGGACTTGCCGTGATCGATGTGCGCGATGATCGAGAAGTTTCTGATGCGTTCTGGATTCATTGTAAGAAGCCGTTAGCTATTAGCCGTTAGCCGTTAGCCGCGACCCTCCGCGCCGCTCAGGCGGCCGGAGGCCGAGCGCCTTCGTGGACGCTCACAGCTAACAGCTAACAGCTAATAGCTAATAGCTTAAAATAACAAAACGAGCGCGAAACCGCACGCACGCGTCCGCCGGCGGCGAGCGCGACCCTGCCGCCGACAGTTGCGACGGCGTCGGGTTGACGTTCGCGGGCGACGCGCCGGGAGGGCGGGGCGGGCGTTTAGTGGGTTGCG
>DATCVD010000095.1:0-2038 GCA_036567125.1 Pyrinomonadaceae bacterium
CGCCGTCCTGCGCGGAGACGTGTGCGAACGGCGCGGCGAGCGCGGCGGCCGCCGCCAGCGCGAGAGACGAAAACTTAAGTCGGATACTCATGCGGTCAATTCCCTGTCGAAAAAAAATTTGCGTCGTGAGTTTGTGTCGCGGCCGGGGCGGGCGGTTGCCTGCTAATTAGAACCACGCGCGTATCTGCGCGACCGCGCCGGTGTAGCGCAGCGCGAAGTAGCCGGCCTGCGCGAGGCCGAGGAAGAGGCCGATGACCGCGCCGAACAGCTCGATCTTCCGCAGGTGCTGCTGCGCGACCGAGAGCACCAAGTCTTCCAGCTTCTTAACGGGATAGTTCGAGACCTTCTCGCGGACGATGCTGCCGATGTCGAACTCGGCGATGGCGTGCGGCAGCTTTTCGCGCGCGGCCACGGTGATCCGCTCGACGAGCGCCGTGCTCGCGCGCTCGACCGATTTTTCCGGGAGGTGATCGCCGATGCGGCCGATGGGCGCGATCAGGAGGCGTTCGATCTGCGCGGTCAGGATGTTGTTGATCGTGCGCGCCGTGTCCTCGCGCGCGAGCACGCCGAGCAGCGCGCGCGAGAGGAAACTTTTAAGGCGCTGCGCCGAGTCGGGGCTGGCGTGTTCGAGCAGCGCGCGCATGGAGTGCGGGCGCACGCGCGCGAGCGCGTCCGACGCGTAGGCCGAGACGAGTTTCGACAGCTCCGGCCCGCGCGCGATGGCGAGGAGCCGCTCGGAGATTTGATCCTTGAGCAGTTCCAGCTTCTCCGGCGCGACGCTGCCGACCAGCTCGTTCAGCGGCCGCGCGAGCAGGTTGTCGATGGTCGAGTCGAGGAACGCCTCGGCCTCCTGCGCGAACGCCTGCCCGCGCAAGAACTCTTCGACGCGGCGCGGGAGCGTCTTGTTGACGAGGTCGTCAACCTCCGTGTGGATGCGCTCGCGCGAGACGAACATCTTCTTGAAGAAGCTGAGCTGCTGGTAGTAGTCGTCCACCTCGCGCTTGATGAGCGCGCCGATCTGCTGGCGCGTCCGCTGGTTCGTCGCGATCTCGGCGAGGTGGCTGACGACCGGGCCGAGCTGCGCGTCGATGCGCTCCTTGACGATGGCGACGGTGTCGGGCGTGAAGATTTCGGCGAGCGTGGCGCTGCTCGCCGCGAGTTCGTCCACGCGGGCCGAGACGAAGTCGCGTATCTTCGACTCGAAGCCGCGCTCGGTGACGATGTTGCGGAAGCGATCCTCGACGAAGCCGACGGCCTGCTCGTAAGCCTCGTCGTTGATCACTTCGCCGAGGCGGCGCGCGAGCAGTTCGTCGACCCTCCGGTCGATGAAGGAGTTGACGGCCGCGGCCGTCTCCTCGCTGCGCAGGATGTCTGCGATGTAGTCGGCGACCCGCAGTTGCAAGGCGCTGATGGCGTCGAGCACGGGCGCGCGCACCTGCGCGGGCAGCGCCTCGACGAAGGACGAGCGGGGCTTCTCAAGCAGATCGTGCGTGTAGGTGCCGACGAGGTCGGAGACTTTGCGGCGGAAGAAGTCGCGCTCGAAGAGGGCGTTGACGACCGTCTCCTGCGAGACCAGTTCGTTGCCGACGGCGTTGCCGATGGTCTCGGCGAGCCGCGCGCGGTGGCGCGGGATCATGCCTTGCGGCCAGACGGTGAGGCCGAACAGTTTGACGGGGTTGTGCGGGCGGAAGAGCATCCGCACGGCGAGCCACGCCGCGCCGTAGCCATGCACCGTGGCGAAGAGCACGATCAAGATCAACTCGACGAGTTGCCAGCCTGTGATAGCCGTACCCCCGGCGTTTGCGCTTCCCGCGATTTGAGTTTCGGCCTTTACTGGCATGCTAACGGCAGGCCCCGCGCCGCGTCAAACTTCTCGCCGCGGGCGGCCGCGCCGTGCAAATCCCGCGCGCCTGCTGTATCGTGGCGGCGGCGCTTGTGCAACATTGCACAAGCGCCGCCGCCCCTCGCGCCGCCCGCCAACGCAAGTAAAGGAGTCCCCGCAATGGCAACCCGCGAACGCGCACTCGCCCGCCCGCCC
>DATCVD010000096.1:0-8629 GCA_036567125.1 Pyrinomonadaceae bacterium
CGCGGCGCGCTGCTTCTCGCCGCCCGACAGCTCGGCGGGGCGGTGTTCGAGGCGCTCGCCGAGGCCGACCTCGTCGAGCAGTCGGCGCGCGCGCTCAACGTCCTCGGCCGTCGTGCCGGCGACGAGCGTCGGCGCGAGCACGTTCTCTAGGACGGTCAGCTGCGGGAGCAGGTAGTGATCCTGAAAGATGAAGCCGATCTCGCGGTTGCGGAAGGCGGCCAGCTCGCGCTCCGGCATCGCGAACGGGTCGCGGCCGTCGAGCGTGACCCGCCCGGCCGTCGGCGGCTCAAGCCCGCCGACGACGTAGAGCAGCGTTGACTTGCCCGACCCCGACGGCCCCGTCACCGCGACCGCCTCGCCGCGCGCGAGCTTCAGGCTGACGCCCGCGAGGATCGCCAGCGACCCGCGCGGCGTCGGGTACTCCTTCGACAGATTTTCGACGACCAGCAATCCGTGACCTCGCCCCCGAATGCTCAGACTCCGACCCGCCCCTTGCCGAACGCGACCTCCTCGTAAACTTCGAGCGCGCGGTCGGCCATGCGCGCCACGCTGTAGTGCTCGCGCGCGCCGCGCGCGCCCGCGCGCCCGAGGTCGGCGGCGAGTTCCGGCTCTTTCCAGAGCCGGTAGATGCCTTCGGCCAGAGCCTCGGCGCTGTCGGGTTCGACGAGCAGGCCGCCGCCCGTGCGCCCGATGACCTCCGTGAACGCGCCGCGGCGCGGGAGCACCGCGGGCACGCCCGACGCCAACGCTTCGAGCACCGAGAGACCTTTCGGCTCGTCGTAGGTCGCGGGCAGGGAGAACACGTCGAGCCGGCGGAAGAAGTCGATCTTGCCCTGCCGCTCCGGCGAGCCGTGGTAGCGGAACTCGCCGGCCAGCCCCGCGTCCCGCATCTGCCGCTCGGCGGACTTGAGGTAGCCGGCGTGCTCCGGCGCGAGGTAGCCGGCGGCTTCGAGCCGCGCGCTCTCGGGCGTGTCGGCGCGCCGGCGGAAAATCCGGTACGCCTCCGCGAGCAGGTGCAGCCCCTTTTCGGGCGCGACGCGCCCGAAGAAGCCGACGGCGAAAGTCCCGTCGCGCTCGCGCGGCGCGGCGGGGAAATCGTCGACGTTGACGCCCAGCGGCACGACCGACATCTTCGCTTCGGGGATGTCGAGTAGCCGCGCCATGAACTCGGCGCAGTAGTCGCTGACGGCGACGAACCTGTCCACGTCCGCGACGCAGGCGCGCATCAGCGCGAGCGTCTCGCCCCGGTGCGGCTCGCCGAGGCCGTCGATGAAGAGGTCTTCGCCCTGTAGCGTGCAGACGAGGGGCCTTCGGGTCGCTTCTTTAACGGGGCGCGCGAGGCTGATGAGCAGCGAGTTGGGCAGGATGACCAAGTCGGGCCGCGCCGTCTCGTGGCGGAGCCAGTCGGAGAGCTTGTCGAGTTCCTTGCGCTGGTTGCCGTCGCGGCCGCGCAGCATCGAGACGGTCAGCTCGCCGAGCGAGCGCGGGTCGAGCGCGATGGAGCGGCGCGTGGCGAGCTTGAGCGCGGGCGTCGAGTCCCACAGCTTGTCGAGCAGCCGGGGCGTGTGGCGGAAGATCGACGAGTGCTGTTCGAGGTAGACGCTGATGCCGCCGAAGAGGACGCGCCCGGCGCTCACGTTCGGCTCGTCGGTGAGCGTCGGCGTGTAGATGGGCATCAGCAGCACGTCGTGCCCGCGCCGGATCAGCTCGGCCGCCAGCGCGTTGTCGCGCAGACAACTGCCGCAGTACATCAGCCCCGCGCCCGCCGTGAACGAGAGAATCTTCATTGAGGCCCGATCAGCGAAGGTTTCCCGCGCCCCCGCCGGCGCGCTTACGCCGGTCGTGCGGGGCGGGTTCGATCATCACGCCGGAGGTTAACCCGACCGTCACGCCGCGGCCGACTGGAACGCGCGGCGCGCGTAGAGGTGCTCGAACAGGTTGCCCTCGTGCGGCTGATCCCAACTGATGTGGTTGGTGGCGACCGCGCCGAGGTTGAGCCGATCCACGTTGGGCGACTGGAGCAGGCGGCGGATCAACTGCTCGTCGCGCGTGATCGCGGTGACGACGAGGCTCGGCCCCATCGCTTCGGGAATCTCCGACGGGCCGACCTTCACGACCGACGCGAACGGGAACAGGAACTCGCGGTTGGCGAGCGGGTGCTCGTGCGACTCGCAGAGCACGACGGTCGGCAGCAGGTAGGTCGAACCCTCCCACTCCGCGACGCGCGGGCCTTCGCGCCGCGCGGCCGTCAGGTCGCGCGCGCCGTCCTCGCGCAGCCCCTCGTCGATCATCGCCGAGACGCGCGCGGCCACGCGGGCGTCGGCGAAGGGCGCGATCTCGGCCTGCTCGTCGTCGGCCGGACGCGGCCTGACTTCCGCGAGCCGCGCCGCGAGTGCTTCGGCGATCTCCTCGGCGTGCGCCGGCGTCCAGACGCCGGACGCGTTGACGCACGAGCGGCCGCCGTTCTCAAGGATCGACGTGACCATCACGTCCAAGTATTTCTCCCACTCGCCCGCGCAGTCCTCGCCGATGACGATCTTGCTGTAGCCGGGGCCGTGCACCTCGACGCGCGGGTCGTCGTGCCACTGCGCGGTGGCCGACACGTCGCCGAAGACCATGCCGCGCCCCGCGCGGCGCAAAATTTCCGCCGCGCCGCCGTGACCGGCCGGGTAGAAGCTGAACGCCTCGGCGGGCGCGCCCGCCTTGATAAACGACTGTATGAGCCGGTAGGGCGTCCACGGCTCGGCGCTGCCGGGCTTCAAGACGAGCGGCGTCTTCAGCGCGACGGCCGGGACCCAGAGCGCGTGCACGCCCGGCGAGTTGTTCGGCAGGACGACGCCGAGCGAGCGGCCGCGCGGGAAGAAGCTGACGGCTTGGCCCGCGACCTCGCCGAAGCCGCGGTCGAGGACGGAGAGATCGAGGTTGCGCGTCAGGCCGGCGAGCACGGTGCGCATCTCGGCGAGCACGCCGCGAATCTTCCCCATGTTGCGCCGCGCCATCACGAACGGCATCCCGGTCGTCGCCGACAACTGCTCGACGTAATCGTCGGGCGTCTGCGCGTCGTCGCCGACCGGCAGCTCGTCCTTCATGAAAATCTCGGCGGCGCGCGCGCACAGTTCGATCAACTCGCCGGTCGTGAAGGCTTCGAGCGAGCGGCGCGGGCCTTCCTGATCGAGCAGGTCGCGGCGCACAAGGCCGGCGTTGGCCTGACTGACTTCGACGAACGGCTCGCGCGTCCGGTGGTGCGGCGCGCGCGCCACGTCCAGACTCCGGTACGGGACGCCTTTGCGCAGGATAGGGATGTGTAGCATGGCGGAAATTTTAACAGGCCGTTCGGGCGTCGGACTAGCGCAGGCTTTTACGCACGAGCGGGGCGGGATGTTGCAGCCGGCTAGGATTCAGGATTCAGGAGCTAGGATTTAGGAGTCGGGAGTTGGAATCTACGATCTGAAAAATCAAATCTAAATCCTAAATCCTAAATCCTAACTCCCCCTGCGGCTCGGCCGCGCTCCTACTCGACGCTCCACAGCGAGAGCGAGGCTTCGTCTTTGACGAGAATCTGTTTGCCCAAGATCGCGGGGTGCGCCCACGTCGCGCTGTCGGCGACCTTGTAGCGCGCGAGCGGCTCGAAGCCTTTGCTGCTCCTGGCGGCGACGATCAGGTCGGCGTCCGCAGTCAGGAACAGCAGCACGCCGCCCGCGCTCAAGACCGCGGCTTGGTTTCCGTCGCGCCCCTCGGTCGCCCAGACGATCCGGCCGGTCTTCGCGTCGAGGCAGACGTACTGGCCCTTGCGCGTGTTCGACAGCCCGTAGAGCAGGTCGCCGTCGAGCACGGGCGAAGACATGTACATCTGTACCTGCGGGTTGTGCCAGAGCTGTTTGGCCTCGAAGCCGCCGCCCGCGCGCGCGATCTCGAACGCGCGCGTGCCCTGCCGGATGCCCGAAACGATCAGGTTCCGGCCGCGGACGACCGGCGTCACGATGTTCTCGTTCCACTCGTCCGCGAACGGGACTTTCCACAGCAGCTTCCCCGTGTCGGCCGCGACGCCGACGACCGACTTGTCCGTGAGCGTCACGACTTGGCGCGCGCCCGTCAGATCGGCGACGACCGGCGAGGCGTAGCCCGGCCCGTCGCCGAACCACTCCCACTTCTCCGCCCCCGTCGCCAAGTCGAACGCGGAGAGGATGGCCGTCACGCCGAGCGTGTAGAGCCGGCCGTTGTGCAGGACGGGCGTCGAGTTCGGCCCCCTGCCCATCTTGACGGCGTACTGGTTCTTCGCAAACGGCGCGGGGTACGACTTCGTCCAGACGGTCTTGCCGGTCGCCAGATCAAACGCGGTGACGACCTCCTGCTCACCCTCGCGCGCGTGCAGGAAGACGCGGTTGTTCGCCGCGACCGGCGACGAGTAGCCGCCGCCCGCCGCCACCTTCCACTTGCGCGCCAGCTCCTTCGGCCACGCCGCGGGCGCGGGGAAAGTCTTCACCACGCCGTCGCGCCCCGCGCCGCGCCACTGCGCCCAATCAGTTTGCGCCCCGGCAGACTGCGCGCAGGCGGCCGCGAGCACGGCGGCGAAGATCATCGGGAGCCGGGAGTTTACTCGCCTCATAGCCGAACGAGACCTCTCTTGGCGGACAATCGCGGGGGCGGATACGGCGCGGGCCGCGCGGTCAGTAAACGCCTTCGACCACCGTGGACTGGAAGCGCGAGAAGGGGCGGACGTTGCGGACGCCGTCCCACGGGTAAAGTGAATAGGGCGGCTCGCGCTCGGCCTCGTCGCGTTCGAGAAAGCGCGGCATGAAGAACTCGCGCGTCAAGGTCGTGAGCCTCACGCGGCCCGTCTCGCCGTAGCCGACGAGGCGGTCGGGCGCGTCCGGGTCAACCACTTCGAGCATCGCGCGCGGCGCGGGCGGGTAGTAGATGATCGCGTAGTTGTCTTCGGGCAGGCGCGGCTTCCCCGTGGCGAGGCCCATCAGCGTGTTGCCGTAGGTCGGCGCGAAGTGCACCCCGTCGCCGAGCAGCTCCTCGACGGCGAAGCGGTGGAACTGCGGCGTCATCTCCGTCCCGCCGCAGAAGACGCCGGTGATGCCGGCCTTTTTGAGCGACACCTTCTCCGAGATCGCTTCGAGCAGCTTCGGCGTCGTGAACAGGCAGCGGATGTTGTCGTGCGCCTTCAAGAGCGTGAGCGCCTGATCGACGACGTGCTGCTTGTAGGCTTCGGCCTGCTTGGGCTGGCCCGACTTCAAGAGCTTGATCACCCAGCGCGGATCGAGATCGACCATGAAGCAGATGCCGCCGCGGTGCTGCGCGAGGTGCTCGATTGCCAAGCGCAGGCGGCGCGGGCCTGACGGGCCGACCATCAGCCAGTCGGAGCCGGGCGGGAAGTACTCGTCGGGCAGCGTGTCGCTAAACGCCGAGTAGTCGATGCGGAAGTCCTCGACGTTGATGCGGCACTTCGGGACGCCGGTCGAGCCGCCCGTCTCGAAGACGAAGACGGGGCGATCCTTGAAGGCCCGCGGCACCCAGCGCCGCACCGGCCCCCCGCGCAGCCACTCGTCCTGAAAGGGGCCGAGGCGCGCGAGGTCTTCGTAGGTCTTGATCTCGGCGCGCGGATCGAAGTCGAAGTCGCGGGCGCGTTCGAGCCAGAAGGGGCAGCCGGTTTCGGGGTCGAAGTGCCAGTTGACGATCTCGCGCGTCCACGCGTCGAGGCGTTCGCGCGCCTCGCGGACGCGCTCCTGCAAGTCTTGATCGGTCTGTGTCGCAGCCATGATCTTCGGATTCTACAGACGGGTTTCGGCAGAGCGCAACAACTTGAACGAAACCGCGCCCCGTTTCGTTCGCCGCGCCGCTGATCCTTTTCGCCCCGGCGTTGCGCGTTAGCTGGCGAGGGCCGTAAGCGCGAACCCACCCCCACCGGGCGCGGCCCCAGCGGCGAACCCTCAGTCGCCGCCTACAGGTGCTTGCCAGACAAGGAGGAATGAACTCAGATGATTCACCACATCTCCATCTCCGCGGCCGACCCGCGGCACGTCGCCCACGTGATCGCCGAGTTGTGGCGCGGGACGGCGCTGCCCTTCCCGCCGTCGCCCGGCTCCTACATCGTCATCCCCGGCGACGCCTACGGGACGGCCATCGAAGTCTACCCGCTCGGCAACGAGGTGGTTCCCGGCGGCGACGGGCGCGAGGTGCAGACGCGCGCGGCCGTCACCTCCTCGCCCTACACGGCGACGCACGCGGCGCTGTCCGTCCCCGTCGACGAGGCGCGCGTGCGCGAGATCGCGGAGCGCGAGGGCTGGCGCGTCGAGCGGTTCAGCCGCGGCGGCGCGTTCGAGGTCTTGGAGTTCTGGGTCGAGGGCCGGCTGCTGCTCGAACTCCTGACGCCCGAACTCGTCGGCCGGTACCTCGACTTCATGATGCCCCGCAAGTACGCCGCCCTCTTCGGCATCGAGATGCCGCAGGACGCGCCGCGGCCGGAACTGCGGGCGGCCTGATTGTTAGCTGTTAGCTGTTAGCTAAAAGCTGTCAGCCGTCAGCGGTCGGCTAAAAACGGAAGGCGGGAGGCAGTCTGCTCACGACTGCCTCCCGCCTTCGCTCTTTTTCTGTCTGAAAGCTAACAGCTAACAGCTAATAGCTAACGGCCACCGTCCGCGCCCGCTCCGCGCTCAACTGTTCGAGCAGGCGGTCGGCCTCCTGCGGGTCGAGCTTGCGGACGAGGATGATGGTGTCGAGCACCATCCGGTCGTTCCAGTAGCGGCGGCCGTTCTGCAAGACGATCTCGCGCGCCTTCTCGACGAGCCGCTGGCGCAGCGCCGGATCGTTCAACTCGACCAGCCCCCGGAGCGCATGAAACTGTAACGAGATCGACTCGTTGTCCAGATAGCCGACGAACAGCTCGCGCAGCTCCGGCCGCTCGCGGATGCGGCGCGCGAGTCCCGAGAGGGCGGCGACGCGGACGGAGCGGCTCTTGTCGTTGCGCGCGGCGTTGACAAGCAGTTCATAGACTTCGGCGTTGTCCGCCCGCTTCGCCAGCGCGGCGGCGGCGCGGGCGCGCGTCGAGTCGCGCGTGTCGCCGCGCACCACTCCGGTCAGAGCGCGCGTGACGGCCGGGTCTTCGACCTGTCGCGCGACCGCGTTGACCACCGTCATCCGCAAGCTCTCGTTCTTATCGGCGGCGAGCACGCGCAGCATCGCTTCGCGCACCTGCCGGTCGTCCGGGTACTGGCGGGCCAGAGCGCGGGCCGCCGTCATCCGCACCGCGCTGTTCCGGGTCGCCGCCTCCATCACGCGCAGGAAAACTTCCCGCACCTCCGGCTCGTTCGCGTAGGCCGCAAGCTCGCGCGCGGCGACTTGCTGCACCGCCGAGCCGCTCGTGTCCGCGCCCAGCGCCTCGACGAAGGCGGCGCGCGCCTGCCGGTTCGAGACGTGGAGGGCGAGATCGTTGGCGGCCTGCGAGCGGTCGTTGCTGCGCGCGGACTTGAGCGCGGTCAGCATCTCGGAGACCGTGCGGCCGGGGGAGAGGCGCACCGTGCCGGCCACGTCCGAGACGCGCAGGGGCGCGCCGCCCGCGCCGACTTTGGCGCGGAAGTCCGCGCGCGTCATCTCGCCCTGCACGGCGACGTTCGGCAGTTCGACGTAAACCTTGCCCTTGACGCCGTCGGTCTGGAGGTCTGCGTTCACGTCGCCGAGGAAGCGCAGCGTGACGCGGCCCGGCACGCCGCGGACGGTCGCGCCGGCACGGCCGAAGTTCGAGATCGTCATCACGACGGAGCCGCTGACGTTCGTCAGCTCCGCGCCGCCCGCGGCCTGCGCGACGCCGACGCGGCCCGACACGTTCGTGAGCGTGACCGTGCCGTCGAGTTCGCCGACGCGAACCGAGTCCGTGACGTTCGTCATCGAGAGGTTCGCGCGGCGCGGGATGGTCAGGCGGACGTGGTGGCGCGTCGATCCCCAGCGGTCGAGCCGCTCGCGCTCCTGCTTGGACTCGCCGCGGATGGTGAGACCATTGCCCGCCTGTTCGACGGCGAGCTTGCGGGCCGGCTTCGTCGAGGCGTAGGTCTTGACGTGCAGCTCGGCCGCGTTGCCGTCGGCCGTGTCGATCTGCACGGGGCCGTTCACGTCCGCGAGTTCGACGCGCGCGCCGGGCGAGAGTTGGAAGGTCTGCCGCGTCTCCTCGGCTTGGTTGTACTCGTCGCCGACCCAGACGTCGCCGTCGTTGACGTAAACTTGCGGCCCGTCGATGTCGATGGGCGGGAGCGGGGCCATCGCCGCGGCGGCGGCCACGGTGGCTTCGATCTGGCCGAGGTCGATGTTGATCTCGGGGATGACGGCGATTGAGGGCGGCAGCGGCGCGATCTCGACGCGCGGCGTCACTTCGACCCTCGGCCGGGGCCGCGGCGCATCCTGCGCGGCCGCGTCGAGCGGGAGCACGACCGGCAGGTAGCCCAAGAGGATCGCGGCGGCGAAAAGTTTGCGTCTCATCTCGAAAAATCCTCCCCGGTTCTAGCGGCAGGTGGTGGTCGCGGCGGTCGTGAGCTTCGCCAAGCGGACGGTCTGGCCGAACGAGTCGAGCGTGATGAACGCGCGGCCGTTCCCGTGGTGCGCCTCGACGCGGCGCGGGGCGGGCGGGCCGCCG
>DATCVD010000097.1:0-28091 GCA_036567125.1 Pyrinomonadaceae bacterium
CGCTTCCGAAGGCGCGGGCCGCGCGGCCTCGGCCGGGGCCGGGGCGGGCTGCGCCTTTTCGCGCTTCGGGATTTTCGGAATCTTGATGCCGCCGGGCAGTTGCGCCGAGGCCGCGCGCGGGCCGAGGCAGACGAGGGTTAATAACGCGAGGGCGACGAGCAGTTGCTTTCTCACTAGGATACTCCTTTGTCTTGGGAAAGAGGCGGGCGCGCTTCTCTTGACTCGGAACGCGGCGTCCGCCGAAGTTTGCGGCAACGGGGCGCTGCGCTACCCGCGGGGATCGACTTGTCGGGCCGCCTCCGTAGGGGAGGTACACTCCGCATGACGTGCCGCCCCTACATTGCCGAACCGACTCTGACCTCCGCGTGCTCGCAGGGCAGCCCGCGCACGAACTCACTTACCTCGGGGTAGTTGCCGACCTTCGTAGGGATCAGCCACGCCGATTCGCCGTTCCCGAACTGGATTTCGATCCGCCAGACGGCCTTCGTGCCGTGCGCCAGAGAGGTGATTCTGGTCTGATTGACCACGCGGCTCAGGTCGCCCCACGCGAAGCTGCGCCCGTCGTTGCGCACCAATCCTTCGCCCGAAAAGTACCTGACCGACTTGGCGTGGCCTCTGCGCGCCAGCCACATCACCGCGGCGAACGTGCCCAGCATCAACAGCCCGAGCGCGACGGGCACGATCCTGAAGCCTCCCGACAACCCGCCGGCTAAACTCGCCAAGCCGAGCGGGACGAAGAGGAGGCCGAGCAGGACGGCTAGGATGAGTTGCAACTTACTTGTTTTGACTTCCAGCCTGCTCATTCCTACTTCTCCTCCTCCTCCGGCGCGGCCGGCTGCATGCGGTTGTCAGGCGGCGGTCAACCCCGCCCGCCGCAGCCGGCGGACGCCCGGCAGTAAGCCGGAACCGTAAGTTAGAAATTGCTCCGACGGGACGGGGGCCGCCCCTTCGCGCGGAGCGCCAAACGGTGGTGCCTCCGTTTGGTCGCCGGTATATAATCCGGCTGTTCGCGTTCGGCCGCAGGCGCGCGGCCCGCGGCGACCCTCCCGTCCCGCCCGTCCGTATCGTCCCAACTGTTGAGGCGGGAACGGCGAGCGAAAACGCTAAGGGCGACGGAAAAAATTTTCTCGCCCCGTAGCCGCCGCGAAAGAGTCTCTCCGCGCGCCCAAGCCGTCGGCCCGGCATGACGACGCACCCGCCGAAAGAGATCACGCGGCTCCTGCTCGCTTGGGGCGAGGGCGACGAGTCGGCGCTCGCTGCCCTGACCCCGCTGGTCGAGGCCGAGCTGCGCCGCCGCGCGCACCGCTACATGAGGGGCGAGCGCGCCGGTCACACCCTCCAGACCACCGCGCTGGTGAACGAGGCTTACCTGCGGCTCGTCGACTCGAAGAACGTGCGCTGGCAGAACCGCGCCCACTTCTTCGCCGTCTCGGCGCAGCTGATGCGCCGCATTCTGGTGGACTTCGCCCGCTCGCGCGGCTACCAGAAGCGTGGCGGCGGGGCGCCACACGTCGAGCTGGACGAGGCGGCCGTCGTCTCCGACGACCGGGGCGCGGAGATGGTCGCGCTCGACGAGGCGCTCAAGGCCCTCGCCGAACTCGACGGGCGGCAGAGTCAGGTCGTGGAGCTGCGCTACTTCGGGGGGCTGACCGACCGGGAGATCGCCGAGCTGCTCAAGGTTTCAGAGGCCACCGTCAGGCGCGACTGGACGCTCGCGCGCGCGTGGCTCCGCCGCGAGCTCTCGAAGCCCGAGAGTTGATCGGCGCGGCGGGCGCGGGGCCGCGGAACAAGCCGCCCCTTACCGCGCGTTTCGTCTTTCCCCTGACCGCCGACTATGACCGTTGACCACCTTCGACGCATGACGCCCGAACGCCACCGGCAGATCGGCGATCTCTTCCACGAGGCGCTGGGCATCGACTCCGGCGAGCGCGCCGCCTTCCTCGACCGCGCGTGCGACGGCGACCCGGAGTTGCGCCGCGAGGTCGAGTCGCTCATCGGCTCGCACGAGGGGGGCGGGGGCGTCATCGACGAGCCGGCGCTGGACGTCGCCGCCCGATTACTCGCCGGGGGCGAGCGCGAGGAGGTGGTCGGGCGGACGCTCGCGGGGCGTTACCGCGTGCTGTCGCTCTTGGGCGAGGGCGGCATGGGGCGCGTCTACCTCGCCGAGGACGCGCGGCTCGGCCGGCGCGTCGCCCTGAAGTTCCTGCCCGAACACCTCACGCACGACGCGGAGCAGTCGCGGCGCTTCCGGCAGGAGGCGCGCGCGGCCTCGGCCCTCAACCACCCGAACATCATCACCGTCCACGACGTCGAGGAGGCCGAGGGCAAGCACCTCATCGCCTCCGAGTACGTCGAGGGCGAGACCTTGCGCGAGCGCCTCTCGCGCGGGCTCCTGCCGCCAGCGGAGGCGCTCGACGTCGCCGCGCAGATCGCCTCGGCGCTCCGGGCCGCGCACGAGGCCGGCATCGTCCACCGCGACGTGAAGCCGGAGAACGTCATGCTCCGCCGCGACGGCTACGTCAAAGTCCTCGACTTCGGCATCGCCAAGCTCACGGCTCAACGGACGCCCGCGGCCGGGGCGGTCGCGCCGACAGCTTCGGCCGTCAGGACGGCGCCGGGGCTGGTCGTAGGCACCGACCGTTACATGTCGCCGGAACAGGCGCGCGGGCAGGAGGTGGACGCGCGCGCCGACGTGTGGTCTCTGGGCTGCGTCATTTACGAGATGCTGTCGGGCCGCCCCGCGTTCGCGGGCGAGACGGCGAGCGACGTGGTCGCGGCCATCCTCAAGACCGAGCCCGCGCCGCTCCCGCAGGTCGCGCCGGGCGTGCCCGGCGAGTTACAGCGCATCGTCGGAAAGTGCCTTGAGAAAGAGCGCGAGGGGCGATACGCGTCGGCCAAAGAACTGCTCGCCGACCTGCGGCAGTTGCGGAAGCGTCTCGAAGCGGGGGACGCCGGGGCCGTCCCGTCCGCGCGCCGCAGACTCGCCGCGCGCGTCGCCCTTCCCGCCGCGCTCACCCTCGCCTTCGGCTCCGTCGTGCTCGGGCTCTATTTTTACAAGGCGGGAGGCGCGCGCCCCGCCGGCGACAAAAAATCAATCGCCGTTTTGCCGTTAAAACCGATCGGCGCGGCCAACCGCGACGAGGTTTACGAAGTCGGGGTCGCCGACTCCCTGATCCACCGCCTCAGTTCGATCAAAGGATTTGTCGTCCGGCCGCTGAGCGCGATGCGCCAATACGCCGGCGGCGAGCACGACCCGCTCGCCGCCGGGAGGGAGCAGCGGGCCGACTACGTGCTCGCCTCGAACTACCAACTGGCCGCGGGGAAAATCCGCATCACCGCGCAGCTCTTTAACGTCGCCAGCGGGCAGGTCGAAGAGACTTACAAGAGCGAAAAGGACGCGGGCGACGTGTTCGCGTTGCAGGACGCGGTCGCCGAAGAGGTCGGGAGACTTTTGCTGGCGCGGTTCGCGACCAGTTCAAGCAGTCCGAAGGCTGTGCGGGGGACGACGAACGAAGAAGCGTACCGGCTTTACCTGCAAGGAATGTATCTGGTGGAGAAGGAGGGCCGGGCCGACTCGAAACGGGCGGTGGAACTCTTCGATCAGGCCCTGTCGCTGGACCCGGATTACGCGAAGGCGTGGGCCGGCAAGGCCCGCGCTCATTGCGCTTACGCGCACTGGGGCGGCAGTTCGCCCGACGCGGAGTTCGCCAAAGCCAGACCTGCCATCGACCGGGCGTTCGCGCTCGACGGCAATCTCGCGGAGGCTCACGCGGTTCTCGGCATCATTAAGACCGACTACCACTGGGATTTCGTCGAAGGCGAAAAACACTTCTTGCGGGCGATAGAGCTTGACCCGAGTTCCGACATCTTTTACCGCTGGTATGCCAACCGGTTGGCCGCTCAGGGCCGCGCCGATGAAGCCATCGGCATGGCTAAAACCGCCATCGACCTTCATCCTAACTACGTCGTTCATCAGATTTTTTACGGGCGCGCGCTCTATTTCGCCCGGCGTTATGACGACGCGATCACACACCTGCGGCGGGTGGCGGAGATGGAGTCGGCTAACTATCTCGTCTATTACTTCCTCTGGGAGTCTTATCACATGAAAGGCGACCACCCGCGAGCTTACGAATCTTTTATGAGGTTTCAGCGGTTGATCGGGGCGAAGGACGAAGCGCTAAAAAGCTATGAAGCGGCGTACGCGAAGAGCGGGTGGCAGGCCGTCCTGCTCAAGAATCTGGAAGTCCTCAAGGCTAACAACGCGAGCGGCTCCTACAACTACGTCATAGCCTACCTCTCGGCACTCACAGGCCAGCCCGATCAGTCATTCCTTTACCTCGACGAAGCCGTGAAGAACCGTTCCCTAGCGATTTCCAACATTCTCGGCGACCCGACTCTTGATTCCCTGCGCGGCGACCCGCGATTCGCCGAGTTGGTCGGGCGCGTCGGGTCGCAGCGGAGGTGAGAGGCAAGCAGAAAATACGCTTTCACGGCGACGGCCACACCCCGCCTAGATAGAATTACTTATCGCGCACCGCAACGAGGTGCTACGAGGATGGCAGGTAAACGCAGGCCGGGCGGGCGATTCGTTAACACGCGTTTCGCCTCTGTGATCCTCTGTCCGCGAGGCACCGGGCCGGGGCTTACCATGCCCGCGGACTCCGACGCGCGGCCCCGTAGAGACCTCGCCGCCCGCGGGAGGTATGTCAGCGTTTAAATAGGCTCAGGGTGAGACGCCCGGCCGCGGCGTTGGCGGCGCGTAGCACGCACGCCCGCGCGCCCTCTCACATCACGAGGGTGCTCGTGAACTGCTCCGCATCTTCAAGCAGCGCGTGCTCGGAGGGGCCGATCCGGCTTGCCGCGCGTGTCCCCGCCGCCGCCACCAGCCCGCCGGCACCCGCCGCGTCCACGGGTTTGGAGAAGAGGTAGCCTTGGCCGTAGGGACACCGCATCGCCTTGAGCTGCGCCAGCTGCCCCTCCGTCTCCACGCCCTCGGCGACCACGTCCATCCCCAAGTTCGAGGCGAGCGTCAGGATCGTGCGGACGATCTCGGAGTTCTCCCCGGCGTCGCCCATGCGCATGACGAAGGAGCGGTCGATCTTGAGCGTGTTGACGGGGAAGCGGTGCAGGTAGGAGAGCGACGAGTAGCCCGTCCCGAAGTCGTCGATGGAGAGTTTCACGCCGAGGCCGCGCAGTTGCACCAGCATGGCGCTGGCCGCCTCGGCGTTCTCCATCATGATGCTCTCGGTGATCTCCAGCTTCAGGCACCGCGGGTCGAGGTCTGTCTCGTGGAGAATCTGTTTCACGCACCCGATCAGGTTCGGCTGGAGGAACTGCTTGCCGGAGAGGTTGACGCTGAGCGTGAGCAGGCGGTTGTCGAAGGAGCGGCGCTGCCACTCGCGCATCTGCCGGCACGACTCGCGCAGCACCCACTGGCCGATCTCCACGATCAGCCCCGTCTCTTCCGCGACCGGGATGAACTCGGCGGGCAGGACGAAACCGCGCTCCGGGTGATCCCACCTCACGAGCGCCTCGAACCCGGCGATGCGTTCGGAGTCGAGCGAGACGATGGGCTGGTAGTAGACCTCGAACTCCCCGCGCTCCACCGCGCGCCGCAGATCGTTTTCGAGCTTCAGGCGCTCGACGGCGCGCGCGTGCATGACCGAATCGAACAGCTCGTAGCGGGCCTTCCCGTTCTCCTTGGCGCGGTACATGGCGGTGTCGGCGTCGCGCAGGACGTTCTCCGGGTGCTCGTAGCCCGTGCGGCTCAGGGTGATGCCGATTGACGCGGTGGTGAAGACCTCGTGCCCGCTGAGGTGGAAGGGCGAAGTCAACTCCTGCTGCACGCGCTCGGCCACGTGGACGGCGTCGCCGTCGTCCTCAAGCCCGTCGAGGAGGATGGCGAACTCGTCGCCGCCGAGCCTTGCGACCGTGTCGGTCGGGCGCAAGCTGTTTTCGAGCCGGCGCGCGATGGTGATGAGCAGTTGGTCGCCCGCGGCGTGGCCGAGCGAGTCGTTGATGTACTTGAAGCGGTCGAGGTCGAGGAAGATCAGGGCGAAGGAGTGATCGGGGTGGCGCTTCGCCCGCCCGATGGCGAGGCGCAGGTGGTCGGCGAGCAGCAGCCGGTTGGGCAGGCCGGTCAGCGCGTCGTGGTAGGCGGCGCGGCGGAAGTGCTCGCGGCTCTCCTCCAGCGCGCGGTTGGCGCGCTCCAGTTCGGCGACGTGCAGCTCGGCCTGCTCGGCGCGCTGCCGCTCGGCCCGCTCGGCCTGCGCGGCCGTGGCCCTGATGTCTTCGAGGTACCGGCTGTAGGTGAGGTAGATGACGAAGATGACGGGGATGGCGGCCGCCAGCGCGTATAAGCCGACCGTCCCGTCGAAGACCACGACCACGCCCGCGGCGGCCGCGCCCGCCAGATACGTGACCGAAGACCAGAGGTAGTGCCTGCTCCAAGTCTGCCACAGCGGGGCGGCGGTCTTGATCGCGAGCCCCGCCGCCACGAGTCCGGTGTTGGCGGCGTACTGGGCGAGGGCCATCGCGCCGACGGCGGCCGCGAGGTGCGACGCGGGGCCGCGCCCGAATTCGGCGGCCCCGCCGAAGAGGAGGCGCAAGGTGATCGCGGTGAGGGAGGTGGAGCAGGCCATCACCGCGGCGTTGAAGAGGACGGTGATCGGCCTCTTGCTCTTGCTGACCCGAAGCCCGGAGCAGACCCCGTCGGCGGCGGCGAGCAGCACGGCCGGCCCGCCGCCGTAGAGGAGCAGCGCCAGAAAGATGAAGGTGTCGGAGACCGTGAGGTTCGTGTCGAACCGGGGGATTTGGACGGAGAGGCGCGCGCTGGCCGCGACGGTCAGGATGGCGAGCAGCAGGAAGCGCAGGTCGATGGCCCCGGCCGGGATTACGGTCAGCGAGTGGGCGAAGGCCACCGCCCCGAGGAGGACGACCGTCCAACGGTAGAGATCGAAGTAGCTCTGCCTGCCTGCTGCCGTGGGCGTGGCGCTCATGACTGACCCGCTGGTTAGTGGCCCTGAAGGTAGATCGTGTCGTAGTAGCTGCTCAACCGGTACCCGGCTTTGGAGTAGAAGTCGAGCGCGCCGCGGACTTGCTCGTTGACGGTCAGGCAGACGGCCCCCGAGCAAGCGAGGAGCGTCCGCCCGAGCTGGTTCAGGCAGCTCAGGCCGTAACCCTTGCCCCGCTCCTCCGGGGCGACGTAGACGCCCTCTAGGTACGAGGCCTCGGGCGTCTGCGCGATCACGTCCGCCTTGAAGATGAGCCTGCCCCGTTCGGTCCAGACCCAGTACCTGCCCAGCTCGATGCGCCGCGCCGTGCGGCGGCGGAAGCCCTCGGGGTCTTTCTCCAGCGGGTTAACGCCGCCCTCCTCGAAGGCCATCGCGGCGTTGACTTCCATGATCTGCCCGATGTCGGCGGGCGTGGCCCGGCGCAGCCCCTTCACGTAGCGGCGGAGCACGGGCGGGACGCGCTGCTCAAGGAGCAGTTCGCGGCAGACTAGGCGGGGCGTGGCCCCGGTCTCCGAGTAGCGGCTCCAGAAGAACTCGATCTTCTCCTTCTCGCCGCGGACGAGGTGCGCGAGCGAGCAGCCCTGAGCGAGGCGGGCGAAGGCGGCCAGCGCGCCCTCGCTGCGCGCCTCGATGAGCGTGGCGTGGCCGAAGAGCGCCACCCCTTCGAGGCTGCCGTCGCGCCCGCGGCAGGCGTAGAAGGAGCCGCGGTTCAGGGGGCTCACCAAACCGTTGTCGCGGATGAGGCTCGCCATGAAGACCGTGTGGACGGGCCGCTCGGCGAGGAACGAGACCACTTCCGGCTCGCAGCCTGCCCTCAGCGGTTGCGTCGAGAGCCCCTCGGCCGAGCCGGGGTGGCCGTGGTGCCGGCCCCGGTCGCCGCCGTTCTGGGTGTGAGTGATTGCCACCGGATTCTCCCCGCGCTGCCGGGCCTCGGACGACGGCCGCCCGCGCCCTACTGCATGTGGGCAGTGTCGTCGCCGCTCACCAGCACCGACAGCGCCGACGCCTTCGCGTCCCCGAGCACCACGCCGTCGCCCAAGACGACGCCGTCGCCCAAGACCACGCCGTCGCCCAAGACCACGCCGTCTCCGAGCACGACGCCGTTACCGAGCAGGTAGCTGATGGGGATGAGGGGCGTCCCCTGCCCCAAGGAGGAGCCGTCGCTGGTGGCGATCCCGCCGCCGAGCAGGACGCCGCGGGTCATCACCTTCGAGTTGACGGTGATCGCGTCGGTGCCCTCCACGACGCCGTCGTTGAGCAGCCGCCCGATTGCGTAGGAGCTCTGGTAGGCGGCGATCAGATCGGTGCCGGTCGCGTGCGTGTGGTGCAGGAGGACGCCCCGCGACCACGGGAAGCTGTAGCCGGCGATGGTCGACTGCGCCTCGGGCGGCTGCCTCGCCGTCAGCAGGGCCGCCCCGACCCTCGTGTTCGCGGCCAAGTCGGTGCGCACCAGCCGCGCGAGGCGGACTGCGCCCTCGACGTTCAGTTGCCCCGCGCCCTGTTCGAAGGCGTTGAAGCCGGGGAGTTGCTGCGCCGTGTACATCAAGAGAACCTTGACCATGTTCGGCGTCAGCTTCGGATTGGCCTGAAGCATGAGGGCGGCCGCGCCGGAGACGATGGGGGCCGCAACGGACGAGCCGTTGAGGTACATCACCTTGTTCTGGGCGGAGTTGCCGTAGCTCACGCTGGACTCGATGGCCGGGTAAGTCCTGACCAAGTAGTTGTCCTCGGACTCCGCGAAGATGAGCTTGTTGCCGGGCGCGACGAGGTCGGGCTTGACGAGGTTGTCGTAGTGGCGCACGCCCGCGGCGTCAGTCCAGTAGCTGCGCGTGGGGCCGCGCGACGAGTAGGTGGCGACCGTGTCGTTACCCCGGTAGTCCGTCCCGTACGAATTGGTCGCGCCGACGGTGATCGCCGAAGGCTCGTTGCCCGGCGAGTGGATGCGCCCGTAGAGCTTCGTGCCCTCTTCGTCCTTGCCGTCGTTGCCGGCGGCGGCCACCACCACGACGCCCGAGTCCACGAGCCGGCGCACGGCCTTGCAGAGCGGGTCTTGCGCGTAGGTGGTGACGGCGGCGGTGCCGAGGCTCATGTTGACGACGCGGATGTTGTAGGCCGCGCGGTTGGCGATCACCCAGTCGAGCGCGCCCAGCACCCACGACACCTTGCCGATGCCGTCGCTGTTCAGGACGCGGAGGTTGATGACGTTGGCCTTCGGGGCGACGCCCGCGTAAGCCCCGTCGTAGATCGAGCCGTTGCCGGCGGCCGCGGCGGCCACGTGCGTGCCGTGGCCGTAGGGGTCGTCCGTCCGATTCTCGCCGGTGAAATCACGGCCGACGGCGACCCGCTGGTTCGTCCCCCCGACCGTGGGGCTACCGCCCTGCGTGTCGTTGAGCGTGCTGTGCCTCTGGTAAACGCCGGAGTCGATGACGGCGATGCCGACGCCCGCGCCGTCGAGCGCCGTAGCGCCGGCGGCGGCGCGCGCGGCCTCGACGCCGGTCGTCGTAGTGACGTGGCCGCGGGGGAAGACCTCGTCGTCCGTCGAGACGAAGGAGACCTCCTCGAACGAGGCGAGTTCCTCGACCGCGTCGAGCGGCAACTCGACGGCGTACGAGTCGAGGTTGCCGAAGTAGCCCCTGACGTGGACGCCGTTGCGGTTGAGCAGCCCGTTGAGCCGGCCGCTCGGCCGGCCGTCGATCTGGAAGATGACGCCGACGCGCTCCCCGCCGCGGCGGCCGCCCCGCAGCCGCTCCCGCAGATCGGCGGAGACCCTATCCTGAGCCGGCGGGGCCGGGCTACTGATCTTGTCAGCCGGCCTCTTCCCATTCGGCGAGGGGCGTTTATTGGGCCCGGCCTGCGCCCGCGCGCCGCCGGCGGGCAGTCCCGCGAACAGCGTCGGTAACAGCAATGCCGATAGCGCGACGCGCCGCAATCGTGGTGTGAGTGTTGACGCTCTCATATAACCTGCTCGGTCTCGTAAGATGGACGGGAACCCGCCGGCCTTCGTTCGCGTTCTGCCGCGTTCGAGGTGCGAGGGCCGGCGCTCGAAAGTAAAGCCGCACTGTCCCGCGGTGATGTTGCAGACCTCATGCCAAATCAGGTCGGGATGTCTAAATGGTAGTAGCGCGCGAGTTGGGTGTGAGGGCCGGGCATTCACGCGGGGCGGGCTTCAATCATCCTGCACTGTTCATTCAAACTTGGCACGGCAAATTGACTTGAACGGGCTGGGGCCGTGGCCGGAGAACCGACGCGCGGAAGTATCCACCGCTCTCGCGGGCCTCGGTGACGCGCCCGAACACCGGATCGGGGCGGTGTTGCAAGAATAGTCTTTCAGGTATTTGATCACTGAGGCGGACGGGGGTTTGATACTGCCCGACATACTTTCCGAGCGTCCGCGGATCGAGCTTAATCGCTTTGCGTTCGTGCGGAATCTTGTAGGGCGCGCCGAAAACGATGGCGGACAAGTCGGCGGCCACCCCTCCCGACCCGCGCCACTATTCAACGTACATGAGAGGCTTCGCGTGGGGCGTCGGGTGCGGGCCGTCGTTAGCCCGCCCGCCGATTACGAGCGCCCTTTCAAGCGAATCAGCCCGGCCGCCGTGTCCCGGAAGCCGCACCGCTCGTAGAAACTCCGCAGATGCGGCTCGAAGTCCACATGCACCCACTTGAGCCCCCGCCCCCCGGCTTCGCCCACGGCCCGCATGACAAGCTCTCGTCCGATGCCACGCCGGCGCAACTCCGGGTGCACGAGCGTGTCTAAGATGAACGCGTGCTCGCCGCCGTCCCACGCCAGATTGACGAAACCTACCAAGCGTGTTTCGTGGTACGCACAGACGTATGCCAAGCTGCGATTCAGAACGGGCTGGAAGTCGCGCCGCGCGGGGTCTTGCCAAGCGGCTGTCATCAGCGCGTTAAGCTCGTCGTTCGTGAGCGGGGGGCTGACGCGGTAAACCAAACCGCCCGCCGCGCGATCAGCCCCTCCGGATTCCGTCGTCTCGCTCATATGAGATCGCCAGCGCGGATTCGATACGCGAAGCGGGCTAACGCCCGAATAGAGCGGCTGCCCGCCCGCAACGCACAGGCCGAAAAGTAGTAGACGGCGTTGACGGGAAGCAGGCTGGCGGGCAGCCCGCTCGAAAGATTTGTTCTGCCGCCCCCATAGAAAGAGGCTGCCGTCGCGCATGCGCCCGGAACGATTTACCGAAGGTGTCGCCGGAAAAACGTCAGCATCCGCTCTTTGGCAAGTTGGGCTGCTTCCGGTTGATAAACCTCATCCCGGTTATAAGCGAAGAAGCCGTGTCCCGCCTCATAAGTGAAAATCTCGACGGGCGTGTTCTGCGCTCTCAATGCTTCCTCAAACCGTCTGGCGTCGGCGGGCGGGGCGTTTTTGTCTCTCGTCCCGTAGTGTCCTTGAACGGGGACTTTAATTTGTTTGATAACGTCGAACGGAGTCCGCTTTCGGTTAAAGATGGGGGGCAGTATGAGCGTCCCGTAGAATGACGCTACCGCCGCAATTTCCTTAGACTGTGCCGTGAACATCAGGGCGTACCGCCCGCCCGAACAGAAGCCCATGATTCCCGCGGGCTTTGGTTTGACGAAGGGTTGCGATTTGAGATAGTCAAGACCCGCTTGGATGTCACGCATTGTCAGCTCATCGGGCATCTTGTTGGCGACAATGTTTAGCTGCTCTTGAGGACTAGCCGACGTGGGAGATACTTGTGGGTTCTCCGACACCGGCATTAAGTGGTAGATGTTGACAGCCAACCCGACGAACCCACCCTGCGCCAGCATTGCGGCAGTCTCGGGAATGTACGGTTCCTCAATCCGATTGCCGGGGACGATGATGACGGCGGGGTAACGCCCTTTCTTCTTCGGTCGGGCCAGATAGCCGCCGATGCTCTCCGAGCCGCTCTTGAATGTGACTTTCCCGTGAGTTATGTCCGGGTCGTCTAGCGCCCTCGCCGGCTGCTGACCGTGGGCTTCGGAACCGAGAGCGGTGCCAACGACGGCGGCCGCCACGCCCGTCATAAATGATCGGCGCTCGATCCCTCCATTTTTGAGGCCCTCATCATCACACTTGTCGCCGACGCACATAAGTTTTGTTCCTTTTCAGTAAAGTGTTGTTGTCTTCAAACAGGCAGCCTCTCCTTCGGTCGGTAAGCGAAGCGGCGGAACGCCCGGCGTCACCCGCCCGGACATAACTGACAGGTGAAGCGCCCGACTAAGATTATACGCCCTGGAAGGCGTCATGTTTTACGCCCGTTGAGCTGCGAAAGGCAGGAATGCGCTGCCGGTCGCCGGCTCAGGATTCCGACGAGATGATTTGCGGGCGATACACTAACGGGCCACGGGCCGGGGCCGCAGCTTGGTCGGTGGAATTGACTGCCGCGCCGGGAGCCCCTTTCGACGGTGCTTACGGGGTAGGTCGAATAACGGCGTCACCACCGGTGAGCCAGCACCGTCGTTGAGGTGGCGAGCGCTCTACCTCAAATGTCACCGGACGCAGCCCAACAACGGCACGTAACTGACCCGCGAGTTAGCGTGCTCTCATGCGGGCCGCCGCCGCCGCTGAACACTACGGTCTTTAGCAGCCTGATCCGATGATTTTAATTTCCCGCGACCACTTTCTCGCCCCCGGTTGCGGGCGCTTTCGTGACTCACACCCGACGCTGTCGCCAGATGACGGCCCCCGCTTCCTCGGCCTCTAGCCTGCGCGTCGGCGTGATCCTGACGAGCCCCATGCGGCACAGCCCGGCTATCTCCTCCTTCGCCGCCGACTCGTCTATATCCGCCTCCCGGCCCAACACCTGATCTATGATCCAGCCGGCGAGGCCCACCCGGTCGCCGCCGACGCTGGCCGCCAACTGCTCAGGGTAATAGCGTGACGGCAACTCCGTGACGATCCCCAGCAGGGCCAGCGCCACGTCGGACAGCCCCGTACCCTCCGACCCTCGCCGCCGGGGGCTATCATCCTCGGGCGGGTTCGTGCCCTCGCCCGGCGCGGACTCGGTCAGTGGGAGCGCGCCCTGACCGGCGGCGGGGGTGCCGCGCGGCCGGTAATCGCCCCTCAGCCCGCGGCCCGTCTGGTGCTCGTAGAGCAGGAGCGTGGCCGCCGCGTCCGCGGCCGCGTAGGCGATCTGGCGCGGGCCTAAGGGGCGCAGCCCCCAGTCGGCCCGTTGCTCCTCCTTATCGAGGCGCATCCCTAAGTGCGTCTCGGCCTGCGCCTTGAGCGAGTAGCGGCGCTCGCCGGCCCGCCTCGCCGCCAGCATGGTGTCGTGGACGGGGGCGACCTTTATCTCGTAGTGCCGGGCGAGTCGCGCCGCGTCGTAGGCCGCGTTGTGGACGGCCTTCACCGCCGAGCCTAGTTCAAGAGGCCGGCGCAGCGCCGCCGGGTCGAGGGGTGCGAGCGCATCGACGACGGCGACCCGGAGTTCGTTCCCCGCGCGGTAGGCGAGCTGGACGAGGGAGACGCGCTCGCGACTCCTGTCCCACCACTCCGCCGTCTCAATGTCAAGGGCGACAGCCCCGACCGACTCGATGCCGTCGGCCAGCGCGGCCAGCCGCGCCTGATCGTTGATGAACGTGATGCGGTAGTTTTCCACCTCAGGCAGTTACGCGTACCTCTCCGCCCAGCCCCTGATCTGGTCAACGGTCGCGGTCGCGCCGCCGCACACGACGATTAAGACCGTGCCGAACCTTTCCAGTTCCGGCACGTTTTCGTAAGCCGCGGCGAGGCTCACCCCGCAGGCCGGCTCGACCAGCATGCGGTGGTCGGCGAGGAAGCGCTCGCAGGCCAAGAGCGCGCTCCGGTCGGACAGGACGACGCTTTCGACCGGGTGCTCTCTCGACCACCGCACGGCCTGCTCGCAGACGCGCCTCGCCCCGAGCGAGGTGGCGACGCTCGTGATCCGCCCCAACTCCACCGCGCGCCCCGCCTCCACGGCCGCGCGGAACGACGCCGCGCCTTCGGTCTCCACGGCGACGACGGGCACGTCCGGCCAGCCGTTCCTGCGTAGCCCCTCCACGACGCCCGAGAGCAGCCCGCCGCCGCCGACGGAGAGCACGACGGCGTCCGGCTTGAAGCCTGCGCGGGAGATTTCGTCGATCAGCGTGGCGTGGCCGTGCCAGAGCAGCGGGTCGTCGAAGGGGTGGAGGAACGCTTCGTCAGCGCCCACCAGCGAGTGTGCGAAGTCGTTGGCCTCCTGCCAAGAGGCTCCTCGGACGATCAGGTCGGCCCCCTCAAGACGCAGGAGTTCTTTAGCCCTGTCGGTGGTAGTTTCGGGGACGACGACCGTGACCGGAGTCCCCAGCACGCGTCCGGCGTGAGCGACGGCGAGGCCGGCGTTCCCACCGGAGGACGAGACGAACCGCCGCGCTCCGCGCGCCTGATAGGTTTCGCACGCGTGGCCGATGCCGCGCAGCTTGAAGGAGCCGGACGGCTGCAACGCCTCCAACTTGAGCCAGACCGCGCGCCCCACGGCGGCGCCTAGCGGGCGGGATTCGATGAGCGGGGTTTCGATGTGCAGTGCCATAACGCATATTACGAGATTCCGAGAAGAGAAGGCCGCCGGGGCGTCCGCCCGTCGCACGCCGTTCTCAGGCGGGGCTCGGGCCTAAGAGGTCTCCCACCCTGCCCCCGCTGTGAAACCTTAGCACCTCGAACCGCAACTCTTCCTCCGAGTTGACGGCCCGTAGCTCCGGCCTGCCACTACCTCGCGGGCCCGACAGCCGTGTCTGCAACGCGGCGAGCCTCCCGCCCCCCCTCACGGAGTTGCGCACGATACCCTGAGCGCGGCGCTCCATGCTTCGCACAGAGCTTATAATGAGAACTAAGAGCCTGCCGCTTTATTTTGATCGAGCATTCTGCCCTGAGATTATCTTGAACGAGATTCCGGATGTTGATATAAGACGCGCTTGAACTCAGACTCCGAGCTTCAACACCTCCGCCGCAAAGGTGCTACTCATGAAAGCATACGCGCAGAAACAAAGTAAGCCTCAGCAGCAGCAGTCGCCACACGACAGCAAAAGGTCTGATGCGAGGCCCCCTGCGGCAAGTCATGTAGCTCATCAAATCCTACACTTGCAGCACACGATCGGGAATCAGGCAGTACAGCGGATGTTAGCAGCGCATACGACGAGTGAAAGGAACTCAACCACCACCGGCATTGCCCGCCCCAATCAGGATTCCAACCCGACGCTGGTGGACGCGAAAGCGCCCGCGAAAACACAGGCAAAACTGACGGTCAACACTCCCGGAGACGCATACGAGCAGGAGGCAGACCGGGTTGCCGATCAGGTAACGGCAACGCCAGCGCGCTCCACCGCGGGCGGCGCTCCACCACGTATCCGGCGCCTCTCAGGACTATCGAATGGGCAAGTGAATGCGACCCCCCCCAGCGTAGACCGAGCACTTGCCAGCGCCGGCAGGCCGCTCGAACCGGCGCTCAGGCAGGACATGGAGCAGCGCTTCGGCTACGACTTTTCCCCGGTGCGGGTGCATGCCGATACCGCCGCGGAGCAATCAGCGAGGGACGTGGACGCCCATGCTTATACGGTGGGTCACGACGTTGTGTTTGGCGCGGGTCAATTCTCGCCCGAGACGCAGGCAGGGCGGCGGATGATCGCCCACGAATTGACGCACGTGGTGCAGCAGGGGGGCGGGGTTAGCCGCGCCGACGCGTCCGTGCAACGAAGCGCCGCCGGCGAGGTTCTTCAGCGCCAGCCCGCGCCGCAGCAGGCCAAGCCGGAGATCAAATTCCGGATCGGCTGGCTGCTCTCCGAGGGTGCCCCCGTCGAAACCAACGAGCAGGTCGCCGCCTTGGCCCGGCTCGCGGTGGCGTCCCTGCAGGAAGACCTCGGCGACGTCGAGTCCGCCGCGGTGAAGAACCAGATCACCGAGTGGATCGCCACGGTCGAGGGGGTGCTTCCCTACTTCGAGCGGCACGCGGGCGAGAAGGTCGACCCGTCCCACGTCGTCTTGATCAACCATCAGTACGACGAACTGCTCCGGGTCCGCGCTGCCATGCACCGGGACAAGCTGATCCAGATCAAGGAGGCGCTCTGGCGCGAGCACGACGCCGCCGTCAAGGCGGCCGAGGAGGCCGAGGCCCTACAGCCGGCGCTGGACGACGCCCTGCGCGCCTCCTACCGCATGGGCAGCAGCAGCACCGTCAGGGAGGCGGTCTCGACGGTGAAGGGCGCGATCAGCGTCGGACGCAACCTCCGCTCACTGGCAGCCGACATCACCACGGACATCATGGGCCTGCCGCTCGCCAGCGGCACGAAGATCTACGTCGATCACTGGACGTCCCAGATCGGTCGTCCCAAGATCACGATCATCAACGTCGGCAAGTACACCGAGGCGCTCGGCAAGCTCGGGCGCGGCTTGGCCGCCCTGAACGTCGCGCTCACCATCGCCGACCGCAGCAAGAAGGCCACCGAGGCCGAGCAGGGTATGAAGGATCTCTCTGACGCCGTTAACATCAGCACCGACCTGATCTCGGCGTCGCCGCTGGTCGTGCCGCCGCACTTCTCGCTCTACTCGACGCTGTACCTGAAACCGGCGCTGAAGGTCATCGGCAAGCAGATCGGCGTGCTGGTCGAGAACCTCAGCGACGTCAACCGAACGGCCGTCGAGGTGACCGGAGACCTCATGTACCCGAACGCCGAGCCCGGTGGGCAGGAGATGTTCGACCTGATGGTCAAGGTCATGCACGCGGGGGACGAGTCCGGGTTCCCCGCGCTGCCCGGCGGTGTGCGGGAGTACCTGTTCGACCACCGCGAGAAGCTCGCGGCCGGCGCCGAGTCCGACGTGCCGACCGAGGGGAGTTGGTTCTGGAAGGACTTGGACGCCCCCGCGGCGCGGCGCTGGCTGTTCGCCAACCGCCAGCGTGTCTGGGCGATGTTCTACGGCTCGATGAAGGTGCCCCCCGGCAAGCGTTAACGCGTGGCGCGTACCGCCCCGCGGCGAAGGCGGGGATCGGGTGCATGCCGTTGTTGGGTTGCGCCGACGGAGGAACGCGCCGCTACGCTTCAACCACTCTGCGCTCCTGAAGGACGTGGGGCGACGAAAGAACCAACCACTGGTGCTGCTCGTCGTAACCGCTCACGACTCCCGAGACGGCGTGGTGTGCGTGTAGGAATTCAGGCTCGGTTGAAGCCCGACACTCGTCGTAACCCGCGACCCCGAGAACCGCATCGCCCAAATCAACTAAAACACCCTGAGGGTAGAAAATAGCGATGTGCCCTTTAACGTGTGCGCCTATTTCATGGCCGAGCTTCGTAACGAGCCAACGGCCACTGTTTTGAACGAGGTGGGCACCCCAGACCTGCTCGAACTCGCCCCGCTCTATCTCGACCACTTCCTCGATTGAATCATAATCGACCTGCCCCTCCGACATCATCAAGCCCCACCGGGGGTATTTGATGTTTGAGGCTAAGAAAGAGTCACGCGAGGCGGTGATCTCTCTGAATGACCGGCCGTCTTCCGCCTCGACATATCGGACGCCGCTGCCGATGAGACTTTCCTCGTCTTGATACTTGTAATACTTCATCGGCTCGGACTCCACGAAGCAGCCCGACGCTGCGCTCGCGGCGGCCCGCCCACGCGACCACGAATGAAGCCGCCCGCCGGCGAGTCCGCCGCGAGCGCGGAGTTCGGCGTCTAGGTGCCGTCGGGCGTGTCCTCCCAGTCGGCGAGTTGACGGTCGCTAATCCACTCCAACGCCCGCCGCCTCTCCATGATAACGTCCAAGTTGAATGGCTCGGTGGGGTAGTTGTTTAGTCGGCCGTCTCGCGCGTACCAATGCGCGCGGTAGTAGAGGTCGAGCATGCCGTATATCTCTTCAAACGGGCGCAACGAAAAGCGCCGCCGGTAACCGGAGCCGTCCTCGTTCACCTGAAGGTTGGGGAAGCAGGTTGGCGAGATTGCCGCCGACGGGCTGATCGACCGCTAGGTCTTCGGTCAGCCGGCCGGCCCACACCATCGCCCACAGTGCTTCGATATACCAGTATAAGTTTATCGTCTCCTGCTCCGTGAGGGATTCGCTCGTGAGAAGAGATCGCTCACGCCGCGAGAGCGAGGAATCCAATCGGTTGGCTTTGATCCATGACGCGATTACGTCTACCGGGGCCCCGAAGTAGATTTGGAGCATGGCGTGCAAGACGAGCGCGCGTTCGGCCACTTCGGAGGACGCGCGGGGCTCCGTCCGGTCGAGGTGAGGCAGCCAATCGCATGTACGACCCCCGAGCGCCAAGATAATTCGCTCGGACTCGGCTTTGACTTCAGCTGGTTCCAACTATCCCTCCTCGCGGCTATACCCGCCGCTCCGTGACGCGGCGTTACCAGACGCTGAACGCCCGGCACCACCCGCCGCGCATTCAACGGAACAGGCACGGCGTCTCGCGGACGAGAGTGCTGCTATTCCCGGCCGGGTGGATGGCGTTGTCGGGCGCGGCATTATCGTTAGCGCTTCCCTCCGCCTCCCATTCGATTAGCGTTCTACGACTTAAGAGCACGAGACGGACTCGTAGGGCGACGAAAGAGAGAGTCGGGGCACGCCTGTAACTACTTTTCGTACCGGCTCCCGTTAAAGCGTAAGGGCCGGGATCGGTAACCGGGCGAGTTCCCCGCCTCGTATTCGAGATTCCGCCAGCCTCTCGTGTAACCTCTCGACAGCGTCACGGTCGAGCGGACTTCGCCTACAAACAAATCTTTAACCCCACCCGCCGTTCCGCGGAAGACAAAAGGAGTCCCGCCGAGCGAGCAATCGCAGACGACGATGTACTCCGGCCGCCCGTCACGATTTAAGTCAACGCCTTGAATATTTAAAACTCTACCGACTCCGCCGCGCTCCTCAACTTCTGCCCGTGTTATCTCGCCGAGCTGAATAATCCTGTTAAGAATCTGTTTTTTTACGGCGGCAGTCTGCGCCTGCGTCGATACCCCTCCCCAAACTAAAATAAAGGTGACGAGAAGAATTCGCTTCAACATTAAATTATCTCCATTTAGAGCACGGCTCATCGTACTCACGAAGCGCCTAACGCCGCGCATCACGCGCCCGCCGACATCTTACACGAAGCACGAAGAGCGGCGTGTCGCGGGTCGCGTGCATGCGCTTGTTAGGCGGCGTATCGCGCGAAGCAAATTCTATGGTCAGCCCGTTCTTTCTGGGTGGTTCCGGGTACACGGGTCTGCTTCATCAAGTCCACCAACGACTTGCGCCACGATGACAAGCCGATTACTGAGGCGGGCAGCTATTCCATCTCCCTCAGTTGTCAGTAGGCTTACCACCTTCGCCTGATCAGTGGGCGCGGGAACGAAAAAGAACGCAGTTAGTCCGAGCACGCGAAGCATATCGAACTCTTCGGCACTGGTCATGTCCGGCCATCCGGTTGGGAACAGTGCGGCCCCCTTTCTGCGCCGTCCAGCGGGCATCCCCCGAACTCTGGCGCGAGGCGGAGCGGCTCGCGTCGGCCGAGGAGGTCGAAGGCGGGGCCGTGCGGCGGGTGGAGCGCCGGGGCTGAGGCCCGCGCCGACAGATTCAGGGACGACCGGCGTAATAACAAGAGCGGGGCGGGCGGCAGGCGTCACGGATCTTCGCGGGCGTGCGGCTGTTGCCGATTTCGTTACCCGCCCACGGGGCGCGGCCCTCCGCCGAGGCCGCCCAACTCACCCCTTGTGGTAACGGAAGCGCGGCCGGATAATGGCGCGCGTCAGGCCGCTGGGTTCGGCTCTTGCCTCTCTATTGCGGAGTTATACCGAGAGGTTCGGCTTTTCACGCCCTATTGCGGAGTCGGTCATGAAGAAGATTGCCAAGGCGGTGCTGCTCATCTCCTCGGCCCTCGTTCTCGCGGCGGGGCTCGTCGCGTTGAGCATCTACTCGTACGGCGACGTCAGGCCGGACGCGACGGCCGACGCAGCCATCGTGCTCGGCGCGGCCGTCTGGGGCGCGGAGGTCTCCCCCGTCTTCAGGGAGCGCATTAACCACGGGAACGACCTCTACCGCGGGGGCAGAGTCCGGAAGCTGATCTTCACCGGCGGCCGAGGCAACAGGGGCGAGCCGACCGAGTCATCCGCCGCCCGGCGCTACGCCCTACAGCGTGGCATCCCGGCCGCCGACATACTGATCGAGGAGAAGTCTCACACCACTTACGAGAACATCCTGTACGCGAAAGAGCTGGCGGATGCGCGAGGGCTGCGGAAGGTGCTGATCGTGAGCGACCCGCTGCACATGAAGCGGGCGTTATTGATGGCGAGGGACATCGGGCTGTCGGCCGAACCGTCGCCGACGCCGAGCACCCGGTATCAGGGGACGGGAAGCCAAGCGAGTCAACTGGCACGCGAGACATTTTATTACATCGGCTACCTGCTAAGCCGACCCTTCAACTAGGCTGCGCGCCGGCGGGCGGGCGAGGCAGGCTCCGGCAGGTGGGGTGGGTGCCGTAGTTAGTCCCGCCCGTGCTTCGCCTTGCGCGGCGGGTGATGCCGGGCGTTAGCCGTGGAATTAGAATGAAGTTTATCGTCATATTCGGGCCGCCCGCCGTGGGGAAGATGAGCGTCGGGCACGAACTCGCGAAACTCACCGGCCTGAAGCTCTTTCATAACCACATGACGATTGATCTGGCTTTGAACTTCTTCGATTTCGGGCACCCCCGGTTCCGTAAGCTGGTTGCGGAATTCCGCCGGCTGGTCTTCGAAGAAGTCGCCGCGAGCGAGTTGCCCGGCCTCATTTTCACCTTCGTCTGGGCGCTGGATTTAGAATCCGACAGGGCGTTCATCGAGCGCAGTTGCGACATTTTTCGTGAGAGAGGCGCGGGGATATATTTCGTCGAACTGGAAGCCGAGTTGTCGGAGAGGCTGAAACGGAACGAGTCAGAATTCAGGCTCTCCCAGAAGCCCCCTAAGCGTAACGTAGAGAGATCGAGAGAGAGGTTATTGGAGGACGGCGAGAATTACAGGCTGAACTCGGACGGGGACTTCTTCTGCGGGGAGAACTACCTCAAGATTGAGAACACAAACTTGTCAGCGGACGAAGCAGCCCGAAGGATTGCCGGCACTTTCGAGCTAATCTGAGTTGACGCCTTCGACCACAGCTGACAACGGCATGCCGCGGACGCGCAATTAGCGAGCCTCTCAAGATTAAGTTCCGCGCGGGACATGGCATCGAGACTGTGGCACATGAACGCCGACTTCGAGGCGGAGTTGGCGGCCCCCGCGGGAGCGTACCGCCGGCCCCCGCACCTCGAAGACCTCAACCGGCGGCTCTCCGCACACCTCCTGTGGCTGGCCCGGCCCGGCGACGCCCTACTCGTCAAAGAGCCGTGGCCCGACCGACTGCGGGCCGAGGCTACCCGGCGCGGCGTGGAACTCACGCCGCCCGAAGAGCCCGCCCGCTCCGGCGGACTCGTATTCACGCCGTGGGGCTGGACGCCGAGCGCCGCCGCGGCCGGCGAGCGGGCCGGGGCCTCAGTCCGCCCCGTCCCGTTCGAGACAGTATCGCGCGTGAACTCGAAACTTTGGAGTCACGCGCTGGAAGTGGAGATGGGGGCGGCCCTGCCGGGCGCGGCGCTCGCCTCCACGATGGAAGAACTCCGCGAAGCCGTCGCCCATGCGTGCCCCAAGCCCGGCGACAAGTGGGTCGTGAAGAGCCCGCAGGGTTACGCGGCCCGCGGCCGCGTCCTCGGCCGGGGGCCGTCACCCGGCGAGCCGCAGGCCCGTTGGGCCGCGCGCCGCATGGCGCAAGGCGAGACGCTCATCTTCCAGCCGTGGCTCGACGTGGTGCGCGAGTACGGGATCGTGATGGACGTTGCGCCCGGCGGGGCGGTCGAGGTTCACGGCGTCAGCGACTACCAGACGAACGGGGCCGGCGCGGGCAGGGGTTACATCCTCGGCCGCCCGCCCGCCCCAGACCGCCGGGATGAGCTAGAACGTGTCGCGCGTTTCGTCGGCGCGCGCCTCCACGCGGAAGGCTTTTGGGGGCCGGTCGGGGTGGACGCCTTAGAGCACGCGGGCGGGTTGCACCCGCTCTTGGAGATCAACGCGCGCCACACGATGGGCTTCGTCGCCCTCGCCGTCGAGCGCAGCCTCAAGCCCTCGGAGCCGGTCTTCTGGAGCATCAAGTAGACGGTTCGGTGAAGGCCGCCGGTATCATCGCCCGAAAGGTTCCACGACCGGCGTCGTGGGGTTCACTTCCGGCTCCTTTGCTTACCCTCACTCGGTCTGCATGTACCGCCTTTTCTGATCCGGTGGGGGTGATGCACGTGTTGAGGGAGGGGCAGGTGAAAAGGTTAGACGGCAGAGACTCGGCGGGGCCGGCGAAGGTCGTCGAGGCCGCTTCGGCCATGCCGCGACGCCGAAGATTTCGGGGCGCTTTCGTGTGCACAAAGGGAAACGCGAGTCTGGAGCCGTCGGGAGACCACGAGGGGTTATAGTCATTCCCGCTACTGACGGTCACCCTCCTTCGCCCTGACCCGCCCGCGTTGACGAGGTAAATCCGCCACTTGCCGCCCGCGTTAGACATGTAGGCAATCCGCTTACCGTCGGGCGACCACGACGGGAAAGTGCTGTCGCCCGCGCCGCCGGTCAACCGCGTCGGGTTAGAGCCGTCCGCGCCCATGACGTAGATGTCAAACTTCCCCCCGCGCTTCGAGCCGAACGCAATCTTCTTCCCGTCGGGAGACCACGTCGAGTAAAGGTCGCTGGCGGGATCGTCAGTCAGTCTGGCGGGGCGGGAGCCGTCAGCGTTCATCACGTACACGTCCCAGTTGCCGTCACGCCGGGAGGTAAAACTGATCCTCCTCCCGTCGGGTGCCCAAGACAGTTCTTGGTACTCGACTCGGCCACCGGGCTGGACATATTTTGCCGCCGACCGGCGAGCCGTAAAAAGGCCCGCCAGCACGATCCACAACAGCGCCGCGAACGCGAGAACCGCCACCTTCATTGGTTACCTCCTTCACCGTGACCTCGGCTGAAACAGAATTCGGCAGGGGAATTTAGACGTATGCTCACCGTCTTCGCGGCGAGCCGCCCGACGCTCATCCTCCCGGACGGTCTGGCACCACCCCTTGATCAGGAAGGATAAGCCGAACGATTAAAGAAAGTGCTGACGGCGTTACTCCGCCCGTCCGACGGCTGATCGCCGCGTCCCGGCCCGGCCGGGGCCCCCGATCAAAGCTATCAGGCCGTCCGCGGCCGCGCCCCGCCAGTTGGCCGCCGAGTGGCCGCCGTTGAACTCGCGGTAATGAACCTCATAGCCTTTGGCCTGTAGCACGTCGCGGAAGTGGCGGTTGCTGGCCAGCAGGGAGATCGACCCCTTCCACGGCGAAGGCTCGTGGCTGGCCAAGTCTTCGAGCAGGCCCGCTTCGAGATAGAACCGGACGGGCCGCTTGGGGGCTTTAACGTACTCTTTTATGAGTGCGCCGAACTCCGCGAAGTCGTCCTCCACCGTCTCGCCGGCCGCGATCCTTTGATACTTCTCGACGATCCCCGGCTTGAACCAGTAGCTGCCCGAGTGCGAGAGGACGTTCCCGAACAGCTCCGGGTGCTTGAGCGCGGCGAAGGACGCGGCCAGCCCCGCGATGCTCGCCCCGGCCACGACCGTCCGCGTGGGGTCTGTCGCCACGCCGTACTCGCGCCGCAGCCACGGGACGAGCTCCTTTGCCAGAAACTCCGGGAAGGCCTCGTACAGGCCCAAGTCTCGGATGTGGTGACCCGGCGCGCTGCCCACGCCGACGACGATCATCGGCGGGACGGCCCCCGCCGCGATGAGGTTGTCGAGAGTCGCGGGCGGGAGGATGGCGCGCAGGTAGTAGTCGCCGGTAAAGGCCAGCATCAGCGGGTAAGCCCGCCCCTCTGCGCGGTAGTCGGCCGGCGTGTAGACGATCAGCTTGCGCTCGTTGCCGAGGATGGCGCTTTTGAACTGCCGCTCTTCCAACTTCCCTTCCGGCACGCCGGGCCGCTTCTTTATCCACGGCTGGGGCGGCGCGTCCGGCAGCTCGCCGATTGACTCCCCTTCGAGTTGCAGCGGGTTGAGCGGGTCGGGCCTGTAGTTCTCGGAGAGCTTCGCCTGATCCTCCGGCTTGAGCCGGGACGGCGGCACGAGCGGATCGTCGGGCGAGAAACGGTAAGTGACGCGCGCGTCCCGGCGCAGCCGGTAGCTCTTGAACCACACGTCCGTGCCTCCGAGGCGCGAGAGCCGAAGGCGCTCGACGTCCTGCTCGTTGACCAGCCGGTGCAAGTCCGTCGAGATCAGCAGAACGTTCTTCGTCCCCTCGCCGCCGCGCCAGAGGAAGGTGACCAGAAGGTATTTGTCGCTGCCCGCCGCGGGTTCGATCAAAGGCGCGCCCCTGTCGGCCGCCTCCCGCCAAAAACTTTCCGGCGCGGCGCGGTTGCCGCCCCGCGACTCCCTCTCCAAAGCGGCCAGCCGCGGGCTGGCCAGATGATTCACGGGGATGACCGTCTGCGCGCCGGCCGGGGCGCGCGCGAGGGCCAGCGATACGACCACCGCCGCCGCGATCAATAGTCGCTTCATGGTTCTGTTCTCCCGTCGGCGCGCGCCGCCGCGCACAACGCGGCGCAGAGGATGAGGATCCGCGTCATGAAGCCGCCCGACGGCACGGCCCGATCCATAAAGTTATCTCCTTTCAGATTGCGGGCTTGTTAGAGCGCGACATCCGAGCGCGCCGCCGGATGCCCGCGACGGCCGCGGCCTATGGCCTTCATCTCCTCCAGCACCTCGTCCGGCTTCCACTTGTTCCCGCCGTAGAGCTTGTGAACCTTCCCGTCGGGCGCGGCCGCCGCTTCCGGCGTCCACTTGTATTCCATGTAGCGGGCCGTCCGGGCGGCGGCGGCGCGCCCCAGCAGCCGCTCGACGACGTGGAGCGCGCCGTCGATGCCGGCCGAGACGCCGGCCGTCGTCAGCACCTTGCCGTTGTCGACGAAGCGGCGGTTCTCGTGGACGGTCGCCTTCGGGTAGTTCTGCCTGAGGCGCTCGATGGCGCTCCAGTGCGTCGTCACCTGTAGGCCGTCGAGGAGTCCCGCGCGCCCGAGCAGGGAGGCCCCCGTGCAGACGGACATCATCAACTCGGCGTCCTGCGCGCTGCGCTTGACCCACTCGATCACTTTCTGGTTCCCCAGCGGGATCGAAGTGTTCCCGCCCGGCAGCACGACGATGTCCGGGCGCGGCGCGTCGTCGAACGTGTACTGGGGCCGGATGGAGACGAAGCCTTGGCTCAGGATCGGCTCCGGCGAGTCGGCGACCGTGTAGACCTTGAAGGCGTGGCCGCCCTGCGGCGTGCGCGCGGCGGCGAAGACCTCGCCCGGCCCCGCGAAGTCGAGCAACTCGACCCCCTCGTGGATGAAGATCGCGACGTTCCTCACTTTGAAGTTCGCAGGTGGCTCTGCCGTCTGAGACGGCGCACCCGCCTGCGAAGCCCCCGCGCGAGCCTCGCCCCCGAACCTTTCGTACTGGGTGATTGCGACGCCGAGCAGACTCGCCGCGACGATAAACAGCGTTCTAACTTTCATGATTTCTCTCCTCCCGGACGTGCATGAATTCTTCGCGCCCCGACCCGCCGCAACTCCCGCGGCACTGTCCTTCAGGCGCGGCCGGCCCGCCCGCCGCGAGGGCGATGAGGAGTCTTCGAGGCCGCCGCCCGCTCTACCCGCCGAGGGTCGAACACGGGGGCAGCAGGCCGAGACGAACACCTCGCCGCGTCTGGCGGGCAGGGCGCGTCGTGGAACTTTTCCCATTCGACGCACACGCGAGCGTGCGCCGCGCACGAGCCGGGCGACAGGCCCGGCGGCGCGGAATGGGATGAGGACTCTAGCTGGTCAGGAGAGTTGCGGGGGGCCGCGCGGGCGCGAAGAATCAGGTCTTCGTGTGGCGCGTGGGTGGGTGGCGGAGAGAGGGGTTAGGGCCGAGGGCGCATTCGGCGGGCGCGCCCTGACGCCGGCCGCGAGGGCTGCCGGATCGAAGTCCCGACGCGGGTGTGAGCAGCCCGACCCGGCCGCGCCGCACCCCGGCACGCACGGCCGCGAAAGGGACGCGGCCGACACGGCTGGCATGACGGCCCGCCCACCTTCGGATTTTCTGACTTCACCCTTCGGGGAGTTTTTATTGCCGACGCCCTTTCGGGCGGGGCCGGGCGGCGGTCTGCTCGCGCCCGCCTGTCTGAGATCGCAAACGGGATCGGAGTGGCCGGGCGACTGTCCCGCCCCGCGCCCGTGCCCAACACCTTCGTCCGCGCCCCCCGCCGAGAGATCCACGTGGCACGAACCGACCGAACACGAGCCTGCGGCGTGCGGGGGAGTCCCACGCAGCATTCCATCTCGCAGGGTTCGCGCGCGCCGGAGAGACTTGCGGCGGCACCGGCGGACAGCAGCGCGAGCGTAAGCACGCCCGCCGCCGAGGCGTGCGCGGCAAAAGAGAGGGCTGAGCGTTTGCGCGATCCGAAATACACGACTTATCTGGCCGCATCTGTCGCATAAAGCCCGGCGGCCCCGGCATGATCAATCTTTGCCGGGGCCGCCGTCTTGTATCAGCCAAAGATTTTTGAACAGCGCGAACAGCGCGCGGCCGGAGGTCGCGCGAGACGCCCCCGTCGCCCGTCTACAGACCGAAACCCTAGTGTGGGCTCACCCGCCGCCCGCGCCTTCGGGCTTAACGACGGTCGAGCGCCGACCGGAACGCGCCGGGCGTCACCCCGGTAAGCCGTTTGAAGACGCGGGTGAAGTGGCTCTGGTCGGAGAAGCCGGCGGCGAGCGCGATCTCGGCCAACCCTCTTTCCGTGGCGGCGAGTTCCCGGCACGCGTACTCGACCCGCAACGCGTTGACGTACTCGCCGACCGTCCGTCCCTGAAACTGCCTGAAGACGCGGGAGAGGTGGAACGGGTGGACGCCCACCTCGGCCGCCACGCGGCTCACGGTCAGGCTGGCGCGGAACTCTTCGCGCAACAGCTCAAGGACGCGCGGCAGCCAAGCCGGCTTACGAGTCTCCGTCTTAATGCTCCCGCTTACCACGTCGGCGAGCATCGCCATCACTAGGCCCTCGACGGCCAGCGGCGAGGCGAGTTCCGCCCGCCGGAACTCGCGGTGGAGGCGCGCCGCCATCCACGAGAGATCACTCCCCGGCGTTCCCACCACCGCGTCGCGGGCGGCCGGCGCGTACGCGCGCAGGCGTTCGATCCAGTGCGGCTCCATCTCGACGCTGAAGAAGTGGCCGCCGCGGCCGCCGACCTCGTCGCGGTGCGCCCAGTGCGGCGGGTGGAACACGACCGTCAGCGGGCTGTACGTGAGGGTCTTCCTGCCGAAGTCTTCCGAGTAGTGGCCGCCCACGAGCAGGCAGAAGTTCGCCAGCTCGTGGGAGTGAGCGGCCAGCCTCCTGCCCGTCCCGTGCCTGAGTTCGGAGAGCACGAGGCCGTGGCAGCGGCGTTCCCTCGTCACCTCCCCGTAGAACTGGCCGGGCCGCAGGTGCGGGCTTTGTCGAAAGTCGTCATTTCTAATTGCGCTCATACCTTCCTACCTTGAACTCCGCCGCGCCTTGATCCAATCCGCGGCGCGGGGTCTGCGGCGCGGTACGCACTTGCTTGATGAATCATACGTCTTTTACGTGCGGCGAGATCAAAGACGCCGCCGGCCCGGTCGAATTTTCTTTGCTTTGTACAAAGTCACTTAGATCGTGCAAGACCGCCGTAGCCTTCCTGCCATGTCATGGGCGCGGCGAGACGGACGTGCGTGTCACCTGCGCCTCGGCATACGGCTACCGGCGGGCGACCTAACCAAGACGCTTGAAGCTATCGCGGCGAGTCATAAATCCGCCATGTAAACATTACGTCCCGGCCTACCTCTCGAAGCCAGTGAAGCGGACGGGATGACGCTTCGACAGACGGAGGCGCGAAGGTTCGCCCCGGCATGAGCGGCTAATGCGCTTAACTTCATCAGAAACACCGGCAATAAAGTTATGAAGCCCACCAAGACTATCCGCAGTCACTTGAAAGCCGGGTGCGCGTTAATCGTGCTGCTCTCCGTCGGCGGCGCACAGGGCGGCTTCGCGCCGGCGGCCGGGACGGCGGCCGGCGTG
>DATCVD010000098.1:0-6388 GCA_036567125.1 Pyrinomonadaceae bacterium
CTGGACGATCACGGCGTCGCCGCCGCGGCCCTTGACCGCCGGGCCGCGCCCCGCGCGTGGTGTCATTGCTTCTCTCAACTTCTCTCGCCCTCCGCGCTTCGCTCCGTTGCCGCCGCGGCCGATTCGTCGTCGGACTTTTGGCCCGACTCGCCGCCCGGCCGCTCCGCCGGACTGCTGCCGCGCCACAGCTCGACCTCGTACTCAAGCTCGATGCCGCGCTCGCGGCGGATGCGCTCGCGTATCTCCTCGGCCAGCGCGAGCGCGTCCGATGCGCGCGCGTCCTCGCCTTCGGTGACGATGAAGTTCGCGTGCACGTCGGAGACGACCGCGCCGCCCCGGCGCTCGCCCTTCATGCCCATCTCGTCGATCATGCGGCCCGTGCTCAACGACGTGCCCGGCGGGTTCTTGAAGAAGCAGCCGGCCGAGCGCGCGCCGTGCGGCTGCGTCTCCAGACGCTTGCGCTTCGACTCCTCCATCCGCCGCTTGATCTCCTCGGCGTCGCCCGCGCGCAGCTTGATCGTCGTGCCCAGCAGCAGCTCGCCGTCCTGAAACGACGTGTGCCGGTAGTCCCACTTGATCTCGCCGCCCGGCACCTCGACCACCCTCCCGCCGCGCGCGACGCGCACCGACTCGACGACCGTCCCGATCTCCTGCCCGAACGCGCCCGCGTTCATCCACAGCGCGCCGCCGACCGTGCCCGGGATGCCGTTCAGACCTTCGATCCCCGACAGCGCGCGCCGCGCCGCGTCCACGCACAGGCGCGGCAGCGAGTAGCCGGCGCTCACCGACACGCGCTCGCCCTCGAAGCGCGCCTCGCCCTTCACCCCGCGCATCGTCAGGACGACGTAGCGGTGCTCCTCGTCGTCCGCGAGCACGTTGCTCCCCGCGCCCAGCACGCGCCACGCCACCCCCGCCTCGTCGAGCGCGCCCGCCACGGCCGCCGCCTGCTCCTCCGTCTCCGGCTCGATCACCCAATCAATCGACCCGCCCACGCGCAAACTCGTCAGCTCCGCGAAACGCCGCCCCCGCTCGGCGCGCACCCCCAGACGCCGCGCGAGCTCCCCGACCGCCGCGTCCCGCGCCTCAAGCGCCCCGGTGCTGTGTCGCGTCTCAGCCATTACGAACCAATTAAGAGTTAAGAGTTAAGAATTAAGAATTAAAAGCAGCTTGTCTTTAATTCCTAACTCTTACTCCTCATTTCCCGTTCCTCCCGTTCCGCGTCAGCAGCTCGACCAGTTGCTCGCCGGCCGAGACGACGTTGCCCGCGCCGAGCGTGAAGACCATGTCGCCGGGCCGCGCCTCGCTCAAGAGGGCCTTGACGGCGTTGTCGAGCGAGCCGACGTGGGACACGTTCTTGTGGCCGTAACGCTTGACGGCCTCGGTCAGCGCCTCGGAGGTGACGCCCTCGATGGGGTCTTCGCTCGCGGCGTAGATGTCGGAGATCAGGAGCACGTCGGCGTTGTTGAAGGAGCGCGCGAACTCGTTCATCTGGTCGCGCGTGCGCGTGTAGCGGTGCGGCTGGAAGAGGACGATGATGCGCCGGCCCGACGAGCCGATCTTCGCGGCGGCGAGCGTCGCGCGAATCTCCGTCGGGTGGTGCGCGTAGTCGTCAACGACGAGCACGCCGCTGACCTCGCCCTTGTTCTGGAAGCGGCGGTTGACGCCGGTGAACTCGTACAGCCCGGCCGCGATCCGCTCGAACGGCACTTCCAGCTCGAAGCCGACGGCGACGGCCGCGAGCGCGTTGTAGATGTTGTGCAGGCCCGGCACGCGCAGACGGACTTCGCCGGCCGCGTCGGCCCCGCGCCAGACCGTGAAGGTCGAGCCGAACGCGTGGTCGTAGCGGATGCCGTGCGCGGAGATGTCGGCCTGCGCGGACAGGCCGTAGGTGATGCGCCGCCGCTTGACGTGCGGGATCACCATCTGGACGTGCGGGTCGTCCAAGCAGAGCACGGCCGCGCCGTAGAACGGCACTTGGTTCACGAACTTCGTGAAGCAGTCGTGCATGTCCTCCATGTCGGCGTAGTAGTCCATGTGCTCGCGGTCTATGTTCGTCACGACGGCGAAGGTCGGCGCGAGCATCAGGAACGAGCGGTCGCTCTCGTCGGCCTCGACCACCATCAGATCGCTCTGGCCCAGCCGCGCGTTCGAGCCGAAGGCGCTGACCACCCCGCCGACGACGACGGTCGGGTCGAGCTCGCCCGTGGCGAGGACGGTGCCGACCATCGAGGTCGTCGTCGTCTTCCCGTGCGAGCCGGCGACGGCGACGGTGTAGAGCTTGAGGCGCATCAACTCCGCGAGCATCTCGGCGCGCGGGATGACCGGGATCGAGAGCGTGCGCGCGGCGATGATTTCGGGGTTGTCGTCGCGCACGGCCGTCGAGCGCACGACCACCTGCGCGTCGCCGATGTTCTCCGCCCGGTGGCCCTCGCGGAAATCGACGCCTAAGGACACGAGCCGATCCGTCGCCGACGAACGCTTCAAGTCGGAACCCGACACGCGGAAGTCCAGATTGCACAAGACCTCGGCGATGCCGGACATGCCGATGCCGCCGATGCCTACGAGGTGGACGTGTTGGATTCGTCGGAACATAGCCGTTAGCTGTTAGCTGTTAGCTGTTAGCAATACGTTACTGCTCATCAAGCCCGTGCCGTCGGTCGTTACTTTCAACTCGTCTTCGGTCAACTCGTCTCCGGTTTGGCTAACAGCTAATAGCTAACGGCTAACAGCTTTAACCAACCAGCTTCTCAATCATCTCAACTATCATCGCCGCCGCCTCGGGCTTGGCGAGTTTGCGGGCCGCCCGTTCGCGGCGCGTGATCTCGTCGGGGTCGCGGGCGAGGGCGGCGATTTCGGCCGCGAGTCGTTCGCCCGTCAACTCCTCCTGCAAGATCATGCGGGCCGCGCCGGCCTGTTCGAGCGCCTCGGCGTTGCGCCGCTGCTCGATCTGGCCCGGCAGCGGAACCATGACGGCCGTCTTGCCGGCGGCCATCAGCTCGGCCGCGGTCGTCGCCCCGGCGCGCGAGACGATCAGGTCGGCCGCGGCGAAGGCCGAGACCATGTCGTCGATGTACTCGCGCACGTCCGCGCTTTCAGACCAGCCGCCGTCGCGGTACGCCGCGCTCACCTTCTCGAAGTCGAGCTTCCCCGTCTGGTGCGTGACGCGCAGCACGCCGCGCAACGGTTCGAGGTGCGGGAGCGCGGCCGTCATCGCGTCGTTGACCGCGCGCGCGCCCTGCGAGCCGCCGAAGAGCAGCACCTCGACGCGCGCCGGATCGCGCCGCTTCGCGGGCACTTCAAAGAACTCGCGGCGGACGGGGTTGCCCGTCACGACCGCCTTCGCGCCGAAGTACGGCGCGGTCATCTCGAACGAGACGGCCGCGGCCCGGACGAAGCGCGCGAGCTTGCGGTTCGTGAAGCCGGGCACGGCGTTCGACTCCATCACGAGCGTCGGCCGCCCGGCGAGCGCGGCGGTCAGGAGCACCGGCCCCGTCACGTAGCCGCCCGCGCCGACGACCACGTCGGGGCGAAACTGCGCGAGCAAACGACGCGCGGCCAGAAAACTTTTCGGCAGGACTGCCAGCCCGCGCAGCCGCGCGGCCAGCCCCATGTTCATCAGCCCCGCGCTTTCAATGAGCGACAACTCGAAACCGGCCTGCGGCACGAGCCGCGTCTCCAACCCCCGCGCCGTCCCGACGAAACGGACGGCCGCGTCCGGGTGCTTCGCCGTCAACTCCTTCGCCACCGCGATGGCCGGGTAGATGTGGCCGCCCGTCCCGCCGGCCGCGAAGAGCACGCGCATCCTTAACCGCGCCCCTCCGGCCGCCACGCCTGCGCTACGGCCGGGCGCTCGCGCACCCGCGCCGCGACCCGCTCGGTCGCCTCGGCGTGCACGCGCGCGTGCAGGGCCGCGGCCTGCTCCGTCCCCTGCTGCGAGATGTTCAGCAGCACGCCGACCGCGCCGAGCGTCAGGAGCATCGACGAGCCGCCGTACGAGATGAACGGCAGCGGGATGCCCTTCGAAGGCACGAGCGACAGCACGACGCTCATGTTGAAAAGTGCCTGCGAGACGATGCCGGCGACGATCCCCATCCCCAGCAGCATCCCGAAGCGATCCGGCGCGCGCAGGGCGGCGCGCACCCCGCGCCAGAGGAACAGGCCGAACACCGCGAGCACCGTCAGCGAGCCGAGCAGCCCGAGTTCCTCGCCGACGACCGCGAAGATGTAGTCCGAGTGCGCGTACGGCAGGAAGAACATCTTCTGCCTCCCTTCGGCGAAGCCCAGCCCGTTCGTCCCGCCCGAACCGACCGCGATCAAGGACTGCACGACCTGATAGCCCGTGCCCTGCGGGTCGGCCCACGGATCGAGGAACGCCCACAGCCGCTTCATCCGCCACGGCGCGGCCGCGATCATCGCCACCACGCCGAACACACCCACCGCGCCGAGCGCGCCCAAGTGCATCAGCCGCGCGCCCGCCGTGTAGAGCACCGCCAGACAGATGACGCCGAGCATCATCGCCGTGCCGAGATCGGGTTCGGCCGCGACGAGCACGACGAACGCGCCCGTCACGCCGAGCGCGGGCGCGAGCGTTTTTCTGATCGCCCCCTCGTCGCCCGCCCGCCGCTCCAAGAGCCACGCGAGGAAGACCGAGAGCGCGAGCTTCGAAAACTCCGAGGGCTGCAAGGAAGCGCCCGGCAGCTTGATCCAGCGCCGCGCGCCGTTCGTCGGCGAGAACGCGAAGACCGCGCACAGCGCCGCGGCCGTCACGGCGAGCAGCGCGAAGACGACGCCGCGCCGCTTGAGCACGGTGTAGTCGGTCTGCGAGGCCGCGAGCATGAGCGCCAGCCCCGCGACCGTCCAGATGGCCTGCCGCTTGACGTAGTAATACTGATCGGCGTGCTGCGCGTGGGCCACGTCGGCCGACGCGCTGTAAACCATCACGACGCCGAACAGGGCCAAGCCCGCCGTCGCCGCGAACAACCACTCATCGGCTTGTAGCTTCTTTGCCATCGAATAGCCGTCAGCTGTTAGCTGTTAGCCGTTAGCCCTCGGCGGTCAGGGCGGCAGCCTCTTTCGCCTGCGTGCCGGCGACCGATTGGGAGAGGCCCCTGACGGCCTCTTTGAAGACCCGCCCGCGGTGCTCGTAGCTCTCGAACATGTCGAAGCTGGCGCAGGCCGGGGCGAGGAGCACCACGTCGCCGGGACGTGCCGCTTCGTGCGCGCGCCGCACCGCGTCAGCCATGCCGGTCGCGCGCACAATCGGCGCGGCGTCTTTCAACTCGGACTCGATCCGGTCGGCGTCCTCGCCGACGAGAACGAGGGCGCGCGCCCTCGCGGCGGCGAGCGGCGCGAGCGGCGCGTAGGGCGCTTTTTTGCCGCGGCCGCCGAGGATCAGAACGACCCGCCCCCCGCCGTCAGCGAACGCCTCGAAGGCTTTGACGGCCGCGTCGACGTTCGTCGCCTTCGAGTCGTTGTAGAACTCGACGCCGCCGACCTCGGCGACGAATTCGAGCCGGTGCTCGACCGGCCGAAAATTCTTCACCGTCTCGCGCATCGAGTCGGGGTCTGCCCCGCACGCGAGGCCGCAGGCCAAGGCGGCCAGCACGTTCTCGACGTTGTGCAGGCCGCGCAGGCGTATCTCGTCGCGCGTTACGAGAACGCGCTCCGCGCCCCGCGAGCGCGCGACGAGTTCGCGGCCGCGCAGGAACAAACCTTCTTCCAACTCGCGCCGCACGCTGAACAGCGCGACATGCGCGCTCAACCCCGCGGCCCACGAAGCGACGACGCGGTCGTCGGCGTTCAGCACGGCCACGTCCTCCGCCGTCTGGTTGCGGAAGATGTTGTGCTTGGCCGCGGCGTAGTCCGTCAGGCTCTCGTACCTGTCCATGTGGTCGGGCATCAGGTTCAGCACGGCGGCGACGTTCGGGCGAAAATCGCGGATCGTCTCAAGCTGATAGCTGGAGACTTCCGCGACCGTCCAGCCGTCCGCGCGCGACGTTTCGACGAGCGAGACGAGCGGCGTGCCGATGTTGCCGCCGACCTGCGTGGGCAGCCCCGCGCCCTTCAACAACTCGCCGACGAGCGTCGTCGTCGTCGTCTTCCCGTTCGTGCCGGTGATGGCGACCAGCCGGCCCTGCAAAAATCTGGCGGCCAACTCGACCTCGCCGGCGACCTCCGCGCCCGCGCGCTCGCAGTAGCGGACGGGGATCGCCTTAGTCGGCACGCCGGGACTGAGCACGACCAGTTGAATCTGATCCATCAGCCACATCGGCGGCTCGCCCGGCACGAGGCCGACGCCCTCGGCCTTGACGGCGCGCGCCTCGTCCGTCCACTCCTCGATGGCCTTGCGGTCGCTGAGCGCGACCGTCGCGCCGCGCGCGGCGAGGAA
>DATCVD010000099.1:0-6669 GCA_036567125.1 Pyrinomonadaceae bacterium
GTCGAGCGCGTGCGGCGCGCGCGTTCGGCCTTCGCGCTCTGCCTCGCGGGCGGCGGCGCGGCCTACTCGATGTCCGTCCTGAACGGCCACGCGCAGACCTTCGTCTATGCGGGCCTCCTGCTCGCGGCATACGGCCTCTTCCTCTCGCTCTTCCCGCCCGCCCCGGACGTTTCCGGCGGCCCAGACGCTTCGGCCGACTCCGCGGCCGCGCCGCTGCGCGACGCCGATGACGACTCGCCGCGACGCGCCAAAGCTGCGACGCCGCGACACGGCGACGCCGTGACGCCGCGCGGCGCGCGCCGCTGGCGACCGCTCGCCGTCGCGCTCGGCTCCCTGCTCGTCGGCGCGGGCCTCGGGGCGTTCCAGCTCTTCGAGACGGCGCGGGCCGCGCGGCTGAGCACGCGCACCGCGCTCACCTACGAGACGTTCGGCGAAGGCTCTTTCCGGTTCTCGGAAGCCGTGCGCGCCACGCTCGCGCCGCTCCACGCCTTGGCCGACGTGACGCCCTACGTCGCGCCGCTCGCGCTCCTGCTCGCGGCCGTCGCCTGCGTCGCCGCCGCGCGCCCGAAGGAGACGAGAGACGCGCGCGTCATCTTCTGGGCGGGCGTTGCCGTGGTGGCGTGGCTGCTGATGCTCGGCGCGAACACGCCGCTCCACGGCGCGGTCTTCCGCCTGCCCGCGCTCAACCGCTTCCGCGTCCCCTCGCGCCACGCCTTCGAGTGGACGTTCGCGCTCTCCGTCCTCGCCGCCTACGGCTGGGACAGGCTCGACGCGTTCTTCGCACGCAGGCGGGCACTCGCGGAAACGAATGGCGCGGAGACGAAGCGCGCGCGCACGCGGGTTAGCCTTGATAATCGCGCGACGCGAAACCGCGCCGCGTTCGTCGTGCTGCTCGCGGCGGCGTCGGCCGCGGGGGTGTTCTTCTGGCGCGCGGCCAACCTGCCGCCCGCGCTCGGCTCGCGCCTCGACACGGGACTCGGCGAGGGCGCGTACCTCGGATGGAAGCTCGCCTTCACGGCGCTGCTGTTTGCCGCGCTGGGCTTCGCGTGGCGGTTGCGCGAGACGCGTCGGCGCGCGTTCGCGCTCGCGGCGTGCGTCGCGCTCGGTTGTTTCGTCGAGCCGAACGCCTTCGTCTGGCGCAAGTGGGGAAGGCTCACGCTCGACGCCGAGAGGTTCGCGGCCCGCTCGCCCGTCACGTCGCTGCTGCTCGAAGATCACAGGCCGGAGGACGGGCGCGTTTACACGCGCGTCGATCTGTTCGTCGAGGAGTTCACCACCCGGCCGCGGCTCGAAGGGCCGAACCTGACGGCGCTGCACGGCCTGCACAACGTGGCCGGCGTCGAGCCGCTCATCCCCGAACGCTACAGCCTCGCGCTCGGCGGCGTCGGGCCTGACTCGGTCAACGTGCGCGCCGGCTTCCCCGACAACCGCGCCGTCCTCTCCGAACGCTCGCGCGCGCTCGACCTGCTCAACACGACGCACCTCGTCTCCTTCGCCGGCCTGCGCAAAAGCCCCGACCCGCCCACGCCGCGCGACGGCGTCAACTTCGCGCCGACCGATCTGGCCGTCACGCTCGCGCCCGGCGAACGCGCCGAACTCTCCGCGGCCGGATCGACCGCCGACGCGCTCGCCGTCGTCTCCTCGCTCGCCAACTCGGTCGAGGAAGAGCAGGGAACGGAAGTCGCGCGCATCGTTCTGCACGCGGCGGACGGGGCGGCGGCCGAGGCGGCTTTGCGCGCGGGCGCGGACACGTCCGAGTGGGCGCACGAGCGCACGGACGTTCGCGCGGCCGTCAAACACTCGCTCGCGACCGTCTTCGACAGCGCGCCGGGCGACGGGGCGAACAGCTTTCGCTCGCACCGCTACCTCGCGCGCCTTTCGTTTGGCGCGCCGCGCCGCGTCGCGCGCGTCGAGATCGTCAACACGTCGCGGCGCGCGTCGCTCGCGCTCTCGAAGGCGAGTTTGATCGACTCGGCCGGCGGCAATTCCGTTCCGCTCTACGCCTCGCCGGGCCGGAACTGGGAGGCGGTTTACGAACGCGACGACGCGCTCGTCCTGCGCAACCTGCGTGCGCTGCCGCGCGCGTGGCTCGTCGCGCGGGCCGAGGCGGTTGACGGCGAGGAAGCGTTGAAGTTGATCCGCGGTGATGCCGGCGCGCGCGCGTTCGACCCACGGCGAACCGTGCTGCTCGAAGGGGCGGCGGGCGAGCTACCCGTGCTTGCTCGCGCCGACGACGAATCACGGCGCACCGTCGAGTCACGGCCGGGCGCGGGCGCGGTGAATGAGGGCGCGGCGAACGAGTCGTCGTCGGACGCGATGATCTCGAATGGCTCGGCGCGCGTCGTCGCTTACGAGCCGGCCGCGCTGGCAATCGAGACCGAGTCGGCACGGCCGGCCGTGCTCGTCGTCAGCGAAAATTTTTATCCGGGCTGGGAGGCGACCGTGGACGGCGAACGCGCGCCGATCATGCGTGCCGACTACCTGCTGCGCGCCGTCGCCGTGCCCGCGGGCCGCCACCGCGTCGAGATGCGTTACCGCCCGGCGGCGGCGCGGCGCGGCGCGCTCGTTTCGTCTTTAACGCTGCTGGCGCTCGGCGTGCTAACCTTCATCGCCCTGATGCGCCGCCGCCCGTGCCCGAACGGCACTGCCGAAACACTTCATGCCTGAGCCGCCAGCGACCGCCGACGCGGCGCGTGCCGAAAAGTCGCGGCCGAGATCGTCGGCGCGCTCGCTCCCGCGCGTGACGGGCGCGCGGCCGCTCGCGCGCGAGTTGTCGATCTTCGCCGCGTTCGCCGCGCTGACCGTCGTGATGACGTGGCCGTGGGCGCGCCACTGGCGCGACACCGTGACCGACCTCGGCGACCCGTACACCATCGCCTACACGCTCTGGTGGGACTACCACGCCACCTTCCACCAGCCGACCCGCCTCTTCGACGCGACGATCTTTTACCCCTACCGCGACACGCTCGCCTTCTCCGAACACGACTACGGCATCGCGCTGCTGTTCTTCCCGCTCTTCGCCGCGGGCGTCGCGCCGCTCACGATTCACAGCCTCGCCACGCTGCTGGCCTTCGCGCTCTCCGGCTACGGCGCGTTCCGGCTCGCGCGCACGCTGACGGGATCGAGCGCGGCCGCGGTCGTCGCCGGCATCGCGTTCGCCTTCGTGCCGTACCGCTTCCACCGGCTGCCGCACCTGCACTACGTCTTCGCCGGGTGGCTGCCGCTCGTCTTCGAGGCGCTGGTGCTCTTCGTCCGCCGGCGCACTTGGCGGCGCGCGTCGTGGCTCGGCGCGGCGTTCACGATGAACGCGCTGACGTGCATCACTTGGTTCATCCTGTCGCTCGTCCCGCTCGCGCTCGCGGGCGCGCTGCTCGTCTGCTGGGAGCGCGCGTGGCGCGACCGCCGACTGTGGCTGCGCGGCACGCTCGCGCTCGCGCTCTCGGCCCTCGTGCTGCTCCCGTTCATGCTGCCGTACCGGCGCGTGGCCGCCGAGCACGGCTTCGTCCGCACGGCCGAAGAGATGGACAACTTCTCGGCCACGCTCAACCACTGGTTCGCCGCGAGCCGCCGCAGCCGGCTCTGGGACGGCTTAGGCCACAACGTCATGACGGAAGAGCTGGCGCTCTTCCCCGGCCTCCTCGCGCCGCTGCTCGCGCTCGCCTCGCTGCTGTTCTTCGTCAGACGAAACAGCAGGCGCGACGGCGAGGCGGTCACGGCGCGGCCCGACGAAGCATCGCGTCACGCGACAGACGACCTGACAAACGGCGCGGCAGGCGGCGCGGCAGGCGACGCGGCGGTTGACGAAGTTGCGCGCGGCGAGGTCGCGCGCGGACGGGCCGTCGGCGGCGAACGACAAGGCCGCTGGCTGAAGGTCGTGCTCGCGCTGCTCGACGCGGGCGCGGTCGTCTCGGCCCTCTCCGCGCTGCTCGCCGCGACCCACGGCACGTACAGCCTTGAGCTGTTCGGCGTCAGGCTCCTGAAGGCGTCGCACTACGGGCGCGCGCTCGTGCTGGCCGCGCTCCTGCTCGCGCTGCGCTGGGTGCTCTCGCGCACCGACCTGTTCCGCGTCCTGAAGTCGCGCGGGCCGTCGGCCTTAGCGCGGCCCGGCGCGCACGGGCAGAGCCTGATGCTCGCGCTCGCGTGGGTCGTGCCCGGCTTCTTCGGCTCTTTCGGATCGAACTTCTTCTTCCACCGCCTGCTCTTCGAGCACGTCGAGCTGTTCCGCAGCATGAGGGTTCCCGCGCGCTGGGCGATGATCGCCTACGTCGGCATGGCCGTGCTCGCGGGGGTGGGCGCGCGGCAGTTCGCCGAATTGGTCGAGCGGCGCGGCGGTGGCTACCGGCGTTTCCAACGCACGGCGGTCGTGTCCGCGCTCGCCGCGCTGCTCCTCGCCGAGTTGTGGGCCGCGCCGCTCGCGGTCGTGCGCGGGCAGGCGCGGCCGGACGCCCTGACGATCCGACTCAGGGAGACGCCGATGCGCGGCGGGCTGGTGTACCTGCCCGTCTTCGGCGCGGGCGGGCAGACCTTCGAGCACATGATCCGCGCGGCCGATCACGGCCGGCCCGTGATCACGGCGGCGTCGAGTTTCCTGCCGCCGCTCGTCGGCCGCATTCACGCGCTAGCGTCCGAGCGGCCGATGCCGCCGGAGTTGATCGACGTGCTCGAATCAGCGCCCGCCTCCTACCTCGTCGTCGATTACTCGCAGATGACCGTGGAGGAGCTGGACGCCGTCCGCCCGCTCATCCGCCACGCGCTCGACGCCGGCCGCCTCCGCTTCTGCGGCCGCTTCGACGACCGGGGGCTGAAAGACCTCTTCGCCGTAGTCCGAAACGAACCCGACGCGCGCGCGGCCGGCGCGTACGAGCCGCCGCGCGTGCGCCTGAAGCTGGACGAGAAGCCGGGCGCGGGGTCGGTCGCCGGCCTCAGCCTGACGCCGGAGGTCGCCGAGGGCGGCGCGGTGTTGTACCGCTTCTACAAAGCTTCTTACGGGCGCGCGCCGGCGTACGAGGAGTTCAGGCGCGATTTGCCGGCGCTGACCGCGAGCGTCGAGTTCGCCGTCGAAGGCTGGCGCGGGCGGCTGGCCGACGCCGCGGAGCGTTTCGCCGGCCTGTGGGTCACGCGCGAGGAGTTCACGAAACGTTACGGCCTGATGAACGAGCGGCAGTACGCCGCCGCGATCACGGCGAACGCCGGCCGCGACGTGTTCGACCGCGCGCGGCGCGAACAGCTCGCGGCCGAGCTGGCCGCGAAGGAGGAGACGCGCGCGGGGGCGCTCCTGCGCGTCGTCGCCGACGAGGAGTTCGCGCGCCGCGAGTCGGACGTGGCCTTCGTCACGCTCCACTACTTCAGCTTCCTCGAACGCGACCCCGACCAGCACGGCCTCGAAGGCTGGCTCAAGGCGCTCTCGCTGATCGACCGCGACAGCTTCACGCGCTCCTTCACCGCCTCCATCGAATATCAGGGCAAGCGCAACGCGCCGGAGTAGGCGGAACGACGAACGCGGAACGATGAACGATGAAGTGAAAGCAGAATCCGGAATTCAGCAGCCGGCAGCCGGAATGAAAAACGGGCTGAAGCGGCGTCGTTCCGGCTTCCGGCTTCCGGCTCCCGACTCCCGTTCTCGCGTCAATCGTCTCTTCGCGCCCTTCGTCTCGGCGCTCTCGTTCGTCGCGGTCTTCGGCTGGGCGCTTCTTTCGGGCAAGTACCTCGTCGGCGGCGACGTGTTCTTCTACACCTACCCGCTGCGGTCGGTCGCGTGGGACGCGATCCGCGCGGGGCGCTTGCCGCTCTGGACGCCGCACGTCCTCTCCGGCTACCCGCTGCTCTCGATGTCGCAGCTCGCGCTCGGCTACCCGGTAACGTGGGGCCACCTCGTCCTGCCGCACCACCTCGCCGAACAGCTCTACATCTACGCGCCCTTCCTGCTCACGCCCGCCTTCACCTACTTCTTCGCGCGCGAGGCGGGCCGCTCGCGCTTGGCCTCCGCGCTCGCCGGGCTGACGTTCGCCTACGGCGGCCTCATGACGAACGGCTTCGGGATGAACGGGCTGACGACGAACGCCGTCGCGTGGCTGCCGCTCCTGCTCGCCGCCGCCGAGCGCGCGCTGAGGCGCAAGACGACCGCCGCGCCGCTCCTCCTCGGCGCGTGCGCCTACGCCCTGTCCGTGCTCAACGGCTACGGGCTGGGCTTCCTCTACGTCGCGCTCGTCGCGCTCGCCTACGCGCTCTTCCTCTCGCTCTTCGTGCGCCCGCCGGCCGCCGACGGCGCGGAGGCGGCCGTCTCCGAAGCCGACGACTCGAAAGCAGGCGACTCGGAACACGGCGCGCGGCGGGGAAGCCCCTCGTGGCGCGCGCGGTGGGATCGCTTCCGGCCGTTCGCCGTCGCGGCCGCGTCGGTCGCGCTCGGCGCGGGCGTCGCCGCGTTCCAGATTCTGGAGACGATGCGGGCCGCGCGCCGCAGCATCCGCAGCAAGCTCACCTACGACTTCTTCATCGAAGGCTCGTTCACGCCCGCCGCCGCCGTCCGCTCTTTCCTCGCGCCGCCCTACCACTTCATCGAGGTGACGGCCAACGTCTCGGCCCTCGCGTTCCTGCTCGCCCTCTGCGCCGTCGTCGCGTGGCTCGCCGGGCGAGCCGCCGAAACCGCGCGGCCGCGCGACGGCCAACCCC
>DATCVD010000100.1:0-2790 GCA_036567125.1 Pyrinomonadaceae bacterium
CGGGGCGGCTCGCTCGCGGGCGGCGAGTTGTTGAGGAGTCTGCTCGTGATGCTGGCCGTGATGGGCGCGGGCGCGCTCGCGGGGGCGGGGCTGGCGCGTCTCGGCGTGACGCTGCCGGCCTACGTCGGCGCGATGGTCTTCGCGGCCGCCGTGCGCAACCTCGACGAGCGGTTCGGGTGGTTCCGCCTGAACCTGCGGGCGATTGAAGGCTTGGGCGTCGTCGCGCTCGCGCTCTTCCTCGTCATCGCGCTGATGGACTTGAAGCTGTGGCAGCTCGCGGGCCTCGCCGGGCCGATGCTCCTGATCCTCGCCGCGCAGGTCGTCCTGACCGTGCTCTACGCCGTCGCCGTCGTCTTCACGCTGATGGGCCGCGACTACGAGGCCGCCGTGACGACGAGCGGCCACATCGGCTTCGGGCTGGGCGTGACGCCGAACGCCGTCGCCAACATGGAGGCGCTGGTCGCGCGCTTCGGCCCCGCGCCGCGCAGCTTCCTCTACGTGCCGGTCGTCGGCGCGTTCTTCATCGACTTCTCGAACGTGCTCGTCATCACACTATTCGCCAACCTGATCGGGTGAGACGGATGAACAGAAGCCGCGCCTTCATCTTCGCGCTGGCCCTCGCCGCGTCGCTCGCGGCGACGCGCGCGGCCGCACAGCCGCGCGCCCGCTTGAACGAGCGGCGCGTCACGCCCGTCGCCTCGCCCGAGATGCAGTCGCTCGTCGACGCGGCCGTGAGGGCGTCGCTGCGGAAGTTCTCGGACAGGAAACTGACCGAGTCGCAGTTGGCCGTGACCGTCATCGACCTCAGCGATCCGGATCGCGCCGGGCAGGGAAGTTTCCGCGGCGACGAGCGCATTTACCCGGCGAGCGTCGTGAAGCTGTTCTATCTGGCGGCCGCGCACTACAAGCTCGAAGACTTCCGGCGCGCGGCGTCGCCGGAGCTGGAGCGCGCGCTGCGCGACATGATCGTCGATTCGTCGAACGACGCGACCGGCTACGTGTTGGACGTTCTGACCGGCACGACGAGCGGCCCGGAACTCGCAGGCCGCGAGTTCAACGTCTGGCGGGACAGCCGCAACTGGGTCAACCGCTATTTCGCGGCGCTCGGCTACGCGAACATCAACGTCAACCAGAAGACTTTCTGTGAGGACGCCTACGGGCGCGAGAGGCAGTCGCGCGGCCCCGGCAACGTGAATCACAATCGGCTGACGACGAACGCGACGGCCCGCCTGCTCTCGGAGATCGCGACCGGCCGCGCCGTCACCCCTTCGCGCAGCTTGCAGATGATGGAGTTGTTGCAGCGCGACTTCGCCGGCAAGTCGGACGACCCGGACGATCAGGCGCACGGCTTCACCGGCATCGCGCTCCGCGACGTGCGCGGCGCGCGCCTCTGGTCGAAGGCCGGCTGGACTTCGACGACGCGCCACGACGCCGCCTACGTCGAACTGCCCAACGGCGCGCGCTTCGTCGTCGTCACCTTCACCGAGCAGCAGAGCCGCACGCGCGACATCATCCCGGCGGTCGCCGAGGCGGTCATCGATCATTTCGTGAATCGTGAATCGTAAATCGTGATTAGAGGCGCGCAGCATTCGAGCCGAGTCGTCGCCCGCGTCGCGGTCGCGAGTCGTCTCTCTCTATTCACGATTCACGATTCACGATTCACGATTTACAATTCACGATTCACGGTTTCTGCGCGAGTATCGCCAGCTTCGTCCAGCCGATGGGTTCGAGGGGGGCGAAGTGGTGGCGTTCGACGACGCGGAAGTGGCGGCGGGTGTGCGCGTCAACCTCTTGGGGCGGGTGGGTCTTGAAGCGAAACATCCATTCGAGCAGGAGGCTCGCGGGCGCGGGCCGGACGGGCAGGTGCAGGAGGTGGCCGCCGGGCCGGAGCACGCGCGCCAGTTCGGCCAGCCCCTCGCCGAGCGGGACGTATTCGAGCGCGCCGCTCGTGGCGACGAAGTCGAAGGAGTCGTCGGCGAACGGGAGCGCGAGCAGGTTGGCCTGTAGGAACTCGACGGTGTGGCGCGCGCGCTCCCGCGCGGCGGCCTGCTTCGCCTCGACGAGCGACGGCGCGGAGAGGTCGATGGCCGTCACGCGCGCGGGCCGGCGGAGCATGCGGAGGATGGCGAGCGTGAGCAGGCCGGTGCCGCAGCCGGCGTCGAGGATTTCGGCGTCGCGGGGCAGCGGCAGGTCGCGCTCGCGCAGGTATCGCTCGACGGAGTGGCCGTAGCGGTTGAACTTGAAGGTGATGTCGTAGAGGCGCGCGAAGCGGTCGTAGAGCGAGACGCGCTCCGCGGCGCGCGCGCCTCCGGCTACTGTCAGACCCGTGTCGTGTGCCATCGTCGGCCCTCTCCCGCTCCCCGCTCGTCGGAACGCGACTCGCGCGCGCTCGCCGGTTAAAGGCGTCGCGCCCGCGAGGGGCACGAACGCCCGCCTCCACCTTCAGCCGGGGGGCGGCGACTCCGAAAAAAAAGTGCCTCGGCCGCGATGACTAACGGTGGAAGGGAATTTATACTAACACGGCCCTCATACTTCAAGGCCCGCCCGGCGCGGGCGACTAAAATCGGAGGAGGGGCCGCGCGGGCGGCCGCACACGTTCGCATGAGAAAAGTTTTGCCCTTCGTCATCATCGCGGCGGTTCTGGTCGCCACCTTCGGCGCGGGCTTCCTGTTGATGCGCCCGGCTTCGAGCGGCCAGTCGAACTCGCCAGCGGCGGTCGCCACGCCGTCGAACCCGATGCCGGCCGGGATGACCGGCCCGACCGGCCCGACCCAGACGCCGCCGCCCGGC
>DATCVD010000101.1:0-3600 GCA_036567125.1 Pyrinomonadaceae bacterium
CCGCCTCCCTCCCGCCGCCGACCCCCACGCCGTCGCCGCAACCCCGGACACCCGTGACGACACCGCAGCAGCCGACGCCCGCCGCCAACCCCGCCGACGTTTCGACCATCGACGCGATCATCGGCGCGCTCTACGACGTGATCTCCGGCCCCGCCGGCCAGCGGCGCGACTGGGATCGTTTTCGTTCGCTCTTCGCCCCCGGCGCGCGCCTGATCCCGACCGGCCCGCGCCGCCCGGCGGGGACGCCCGCCGACGCCCCGCTCACCGGCAACGAGGAGTACGCCCCGCGCGCGCTCACGCCCGAAGAGTACGTCCAGCGCAGCGGCCCCTTCCTCGAAGGTCAGGGCTTCTTCGAGCGCGAGACCGCCCGCCGCACCGAACAGTTCGGCCACATCGCGCACGCCTTCTCCACCTACGAAGGCAAGGTCAAATCCGCGGACGCCAAGCCCTTCGTCCGCGGCATCAACAGCATCCAACTCGTCAACGACGGCCGCCGCTGGTGGATCGTCACGGTCTTCTGGGAGGCCGAGACCGAGCGGACGCCCCTGCCCGAAAAATACCTCAAGAGCCAGTAACCGGGTTTCATCCCTGAAGACGCGCGAAGGGGCGCGGAGAGTTGAATGATCTCTGCGCCCCTGCCGTGTCCCCCGCGCCCGCGGCGGCGAGTCTGATCTTAAAGACGCGCCTGACCGCGGGCTTATTTCGTGACCCGACTTCGCCCCCGCCGTCTCACTCGACGAAATCCTGTTTGAACATCCGCGTCTCGCCGTCGGGGAATTTAACGGTGAGCTTGTCGCCCTCGACCGCGACGACGCGGCCCGCGCCGTGGACGGGCACGCGCACCTCCTCGCCCTTCGCAAACTCGCGCGCGGGCGGCGCGGCTTCAACCGACTTCTCTTTCGCCCTCCCCAGTTGCCCCGCCTCCGCCGCCCCGCCGTTCGCCGCGTGCGAGTTGCCGTTGCGGGCCGCGCGCTCGTCCCGCCCGTCGCCCAAGCCGAGTTGCCGTTCGAGCGGGTCGGTGCAGTTGTCGCAGTTGCCGCAGGCAGTCTGCTCGAACGGCTCGCCGAAGTAGTCGTGGATCAGTTGCCAGCGGCAGGCCGCGCTCTGGCCGTAGAGCATCACGCGCTCCAGCTTCTCGCGGTCGCGCTCGCCCTTCTCCACCAGCTCCCGCGCCAGCCGCTCAAGCTCCTCGCGCCCCGCCACGCCGCCCGTCAGCTGGAAGCGCGCGCCGCGCGACTCGCGGACCAGCCCCATCTCTTTGAGCAGCGCGAGCACGACGCGCACCTTCGTCTGCGCGACGGTCGCCGCCGCCTCTTGCACGGCCGCCAGCTCGGCGGGCGCTCCGGTCGCGCCGAGCGACCGGAGCGCCGCATAGACCGCGTCCACGTCTTCGAGCTTCGGGTGGCGGCCGCCGAGGAAGAAGAGCTGCGTGCGCCGGTCGTCGAGTTGGTAGAGCAGCGCGCAGCGCGCCGGCTTGCCGTCGCGCCCCGCGCGGCCGGCCTCTTGGTAGTAGGCTTCGAGCGAGCCGGGCATCTGGTAGTGCGCGACGAAGCGGATGTCGGGCTTGTCGATGCCGAGGCCGAAGGCGTTCGTGGCGATCATGGCGCGCAGCTCGCCGCGCATGAAACGCTCCTGATTCTCCTTGCGCTCGCGGGCCGGCATCTTGCCGTGGTACATCGCCACGTTCGCGCCCTTGAAGTGCTCGTGCAGCTCGGCGACCGACTTGATCGTCGCCGCGTAGATGATGCCCGTCCCGTCCGTCTCGCGCAGCAACTCACTCAACCGCTCGCGCTTCTCCAACTCGTTGGTCACGCGCGCGACCTCGAACCGCAAGTTGGGGCGGTAAACTCCCGTCTTGACGACGCGCATGCGGCGCATGGAAAGCTGCTTCTCGATGTCGGCGACGACCTCGGGCGTCGCCGTCGCGGTGAGCGCCAGCACGGGCGGCGAGCCGAGCGCGCGCACCGCCTCGCCCAGCGCGAGGTACGACGGCCGGAAATCGTGGCCCCATTCCGAGATGCAGTGCGCCTCGTCGACGACGACGAAGTCGATCTTGTTCTTGCTCAGGGTTTCGAGGAAGTCGGGGTTGGTCAGCCGTTCGGGCGTGGTGAAGACGAAGTCGCTCTCGTCGCCCTCGATGCGTTCGATGCTCTCAGACTGCTCGCGCCGGGTGAACGAGCTGTTGATCTGCTCGGCGTCGAGGCCGGCCTCGCCGAGCTTGTCCGCCTGATCCTTCATCAGGGAGATGAGCGGCGAGACGATGACGGTCGTGCCGCCCAGATGCAGCGCCGGCAGTTGGTAGCAGAGCGACTTGCCCGCGCCCGTCGGCATGACGGCCAGCGTGTCGCGCCCTTCGAGGACGGAGCGGATGACCTCCTCCTGACCCGGCCGCAGACGCGCGTGGCCGAAGACGCTGCGCATCGTGCGCCGCAGCTTCGGCAGTTCCCTTGTGACTCCCATCGCGCGAAGGACGCAATCAAACGGCGAGCCACCCGGCCGTCGCCGCGCGTTTGCCCGCGCCGCGCGCGAAGTCAACTCGCCCGCGCCCGCTAACTTGCATGTTTTCTGTACTTCGCGCCGCGACCGCTTGCACGCAATCGATGCGCGGCGGCGAGCGACGCGCGCGGCCAACGACCTCCGGCCGCGCTTTTCGTCGCGCCCGCAACGGCGCGCGCGACGCGCACGACGTTTGCTCCGTCCCGCCCTGCGCGAACGTCTATCTTTTTTAACCGGCGGGGGGACGGATGGAGAAGAAGCACGGCCCGTGGACGATCAGATCGAGCCGCGAGGTTTACCGCGACCCGGCGGGCCTCATCGCGGTCAGCGAGGACGAGGTGACGAAGCCGGACGGCAGCCGCGGCACTTACGCCACGGCGCGGCTGAAGGACGGCGTCGGCGTCCTCGCGGTGGACGAGGACGGGTTCGCCTACTTCGCCAGAGAGTTTCGTTACGCCGTCGGCCGCGAGTCGGTCGAGATCGTCGGCGGCGGCGTCGAGGAGGGCGAGTCGGCGGTGGAGGCCGCGCGCCGGGAGCTGCGCGAGGAGCTGGGGCTGGAGGCCGAGGAGTTCATCGAGCTGGGCACGATCCAGCCCGTCACCTCGCTCGTCAACTCCGCGAGCACGCTCTTTCTGGCGCGCCGGCTCCGCCACGTCGAGAAGGACGAGGACGCGGGCGAGGTCATCAAGACGGCGAAGATGCCGCTCCGCGAGGCCGTCGCGCAGGCGCTTTCGGGCGAGCTGTTCCACTCGACCACCTGCCTGCTCGTCCTCCGCGCGCACCACCACCTGCGGCGGCAGCTCGCCGACGAGTAAGCGAGGAGCGCGAGACGCGGGACGCGGAATTGAAAGAACGCCGGTTTTCTAAACCGCGCCCCGCAATCGCGCCTGCGCCTTCCTCCGGCGCGAGCGGTCGGGTTATCATGGCCGCCAACGTTTCCCGAAAAACTTTGCCGCGGGCGGGGCCTCCGGGCGGGCCGGTTCTCGACGCGCGCGGCCGATTGCGATGACCGTTGCCGGGCCACTGGTGATGAAGTTCGGCGGCACGTCCGTGGAGGACGCGCCGGCCGTGGCGCGCGCGGCCGACATCGTCAGCGCGCGCCGG
>DATCVD010000102.1:0-4619 GCA_036567125.1 Pyrinomonadaceae bacterium
GTCGCCGGCAGCCGGCTGCCGCGCGCCGCCGCGCGCGACGAGGCGGAACGACTGCACCTGCTGCCGCTCCCCGTCCTCGAAGACCTCGAAGTCCGACGCCTTGAGGTCTTTGACGACGTGGCCCTTCTTGTCGCGCACCACCACGTCGAGGCCGACCTCCTTCGTGTTGACGCGGATGATCTCGTCCTGCCCCTGCGGCTCCGGCGTCGGAGTCTGCGCGCGCGGCGGCGGCGCGGCGAGCGAGAGCAGGGCGGCGACGGCGACGAATCTTCTCAGCATTGACTCCCTCCGGCGGCCCCGCGCGGGCGCGGGCCGCCGCCCGCGATCTGTTTAGCTCCGGCGCGGGAGAATGTATCACAGCGCCCGCGCGCCAACCGCCGCGGCCGGCGAAGACCGTTCGGGGGCGGCGACTTCGTCCGGGCCGGGGACAAAAATTTCTTATCCCCCGATAAAAAGTTCTTGACAAGAACCCCCGGTTAGAAATAAAACCTTTTGCTAGGCTTTGCAACAAAGTACGACCACGGCCGCGGTAATGCAACAGCCGCGCCGGGTTCAAGCGAAAACTTTCAACCGAATAAGGTTTCAAGGCTCGCGTGACGGCGCTCTCGCGCAGGCGTCACCGGGCCGCGACTCGCGCGGCTCCGTGAGGGTTTCAGCAGCCCCGGCCGCGCCGGGTTCGGGAGTGGCACTCCCGCGTGCGTTTCCGTAACGCAGAGCCGTCTCGGCGGGGCGCTTGAGCCTCCCGCCGGGGCGGCGTCCGCAGTTCTCAAACCGCCAGCCGCGGCAACCTCTGAGGGCACCTGTCATGCCATCGTCAACCCGCCCGTACGGCGCGAGCGCCATCCGCCGCCGCCGACTCCTCTCTTCGCTCGGACTCGCCTGCCTGCTCCTGCTGCTCGCGCCCGCCGCGGCGCTCGCGCAGACGAGCAGCGCGGCGACGCTGCGCGGGGTCGTCAAAGACCCCGGCGGCGCGGCCGTCCCCGACGCGGTCGTGACGCTCGTCAGCGCGGCGCGCGGCGTCCAGCGCGAGGTCAAGAGCAGCGACGAAGGCACCTACGTCTTCACCGCGGTCGATCCCGGCGTCTACACGGTGCGGGTGACGGCCCAAGGGTTCAAGACCACCGAGACGACCGTGACGCTCGCGCCCAGCGAGACGCGCGGCCTCGAACTCAACGTGGAGGTGGGCGGCGCGGCCGAGGTCGTCACGGTCACGGCCGAGGAGGCCCCGATCAAGACCGAGACGGGCGAGAAGTCGGAGACGATCACGGCCAAGCAGATCGACAACCTCTCGATCATCGGCCGCAGCAGCATGGAGCTGCTGCGCATCCTGCCCGGCGTCGTCGGCCCCGAGCAGTCGGCGCTGGAGAGCACGGGCTTCTCGTCGGGCGGCAACGCCACGGCGAGCTACACCGTCAACGGCATCCGCGGCGTCAACAATCAGGTCAGCATCGACGGCTCGCGCGTGATCGACATCGGCTCGAACAACGGCACGATCATCACGCCGAACAACGACATGGTGCAGGAGGTCACGGTCAAGACCAGCAACTACGCCGCCGAGTACGGGTCGAGCGGCGTGCAGATCATCGCCACCACGAAGGGCGGCAGCCGCGACTTCCACGGCGAGCTCTACCACTACATGCGCCCGCGCGCGCTCGCCGCCAACGACCGCTCGAACACGACCGTCGGCGCGGCGCGCCCGCAGAGCAGCTTCCACTACCCCGGCGGCAACATCGGCGGCCCCATCCTGCTGCCCGGCACCGATTTTAACCGCAACCGCGACCGGCTCTTCTTCTGGGTCGGCTTCGAGGTGCAGCGCCAGCGGATCGATCCCGGCACGCGCCTCGCCGTCGTCCCGACCGCCGCAGAGCGCAACGGCGACTTCAGCCAGTCGCCCTCGGCCTACGGCAACATCTGCACGCCCTCTTCGTTCGCCTTCGACTGTCAGGCCGTGCCCGGCGGCAACCTCGTCCCGTTCGCCAACCCCATCGGCTCGCGGCTCATCAACCTGTACCCGCTGCCCAACTTCAGCGCGCCGGCCGGCAGCGCGCAGCAGGGCTTCAACTACGCGTCGAGCGTCATCTCCCCGACCAACCGCACCGACCTGAAGATGCGCTTCGACTACAACATCACCGACAGCACGAAGATGTACGTGCGCCTCGCCCGCGAGAGCGAGACGCAGGACTTCGCCTACGGGCTGTGGTGGGGGCCGTCGCAGTACGAGCTTCCCAGCCACGTCATCGGCAGCAACCTCGGCCGCTCGGCCGCCGCCAACATCACGACCGTCATCAACCCGACGATGACGAACGAGATCGTGATCAGCGCCAGCAAGCTCAAGCTCGACAACGACTACTCCGACCCGTCGCGCGTCAGCCGCTCCGGCCTCGGCATCGAGAACTTCAGCACGCCGTTCGGCGGCAGCGGCTCGACCTACGGCCCGCTCGCGCTGCTCGGCAACTGGTCGGCCGAGACGCAGCTCTGGGAGCCGGGCAACCTCCCGCTCTTCGCCCACAACGACAGCTACTCGCTGACCGACACGGTCTCGAAGATCTACAACAACCACACGCTGAAGTTCGGCGGCCTGATCGAGCAGGCCAACAAGCGGCAGAACCAGTCCGGCTCGCCCGAGGGCCTCGCGGTCTTCACCGGCGCGACCTCGCGCAACCCGACCGGCGGCAGCTTCGCGCAGGCGCGCGGCACCGGCAACCTCTGGGGCAACCTCTACACGGGCCAGCTCGAACAGTTCCAGCAGTCCACGGTCGTCCCCATCGGCGAGTTCCGCTTCTACAACTTCGAGGGCTTCGCGCAGGACTCGTGGAAGGTGCGGCCCAACTTCACGCTCGAATACGGCGCGCGCGTCTCCTTCTTCCCGAACAACTACGAGCGCAACGGCCTCGGCGTCACCTTCGACCCCAGCCGCTACGTCCGCAACGCCGGCCCGTACCTGAACGGCGACCCGCAGCGGCCGAACGGCTACCTGCTCGCCTCGCGCGGCGAAATCCCGAAGGGCGTCGTCGATAACCCGCCCATCCAGTTCGCCCCGCGCCTGAACTTCGCGTGGGACATCTTCGGCGACGCCACGACGGTGCTGCGCGGCGGCGCGGGCGTCTTCTACAACCGCGTGCAGGGCAACTACCAGTACGACATCCTGACGCAGCCGCCCAACACCCTGAACGTCGCCGTCAACCAGTGGGCCGCGCCGAATCAGGACTTGACGCTCACTAACATCGGCAACATCAACCCGCTCACCTTCCCCGGCACGACGAACGTCACGGTGCAGAAGCTGGACTCCTACCGCATCCCGCGCGTCACCACGACGAGCCTGTCGGTGGCGCGGCGGCTGCCGATGGACAACGTCCTCGAAGTCTCCTACGTCGGCACGTTCGGCCGCCACCTGCCGCAGCGCCGCAACGTCAACTACTTCCTGCCGGGCGCGCTCCAAGCGGCCGGGACGATAGGCAACGCCAACCTGAGCAACCCGCTCCACCGCGCCGCCTTGAGCGACCCGACGGTGCGCAGCTTCCAGCCCTTCCCCGACTACGGCGAGGTCAACTTCTACGAGTTCGTCGGAACCTCGAACTACCACTCGCTGCAGGCGACGCTCAACCGCCAGCTCGGCAAGAAGCTCCAGTACTTCGCCACCTACACCTACTCGAAGGCGCTCGGCACGACCTCCGTCGACGAGAGCAGCGGCTCCGATCAAGTTGACCCCGTGGACATTCGCGGGCGCTCTTACGGCATCCTCGCCTTCGACCGCACGCACATCTTCAACCTGTCGTACAACTGGTACCTGCCCGACCTCGCGCGCGGCCGCTTCGAGAACTGGTTCACCCGCGGGCTGCTCAACGGCTGGCAGATGTCCGGCATCACCACCTTCGAGAGCGGGCGGCCCATGCGCCTGCGCTTCACCGGCGCGATCACGTCGGCCGCGACGCTGCGGGCCTACTTCGGCACGAACGCCTTCACGAACTCCGCGGGCAACGCGGGCGGCATCGCGCCCGTGCTGTTGCGCAACCCGCAGACGGGCGAGAGCGGCGTCGGCGACCGCTACCTCGATCTCTCGGCGGTCGGCATCCCCGGCTTCGCGCAGTCGGGGCCGTACCAGTCGCCCTTCTACATCCGCAGCCCGCGCCGCAGCAACTTCGACGTGACGTTCTTCAAGAACTTCAGCATCTCGGAGTCGAAGCGGTTCCAGTTCCGCACCGGCCTCTTCAACGTCTTCAATCAGGCGTACGCCAACCCCGCGCTCGGCGACATCAACCTGACGCTGGAAACGCAGTGCATCGGGGAGGCCCCGGCCGGCGTCCCGCGCGGGCTGCCGCAGGACGGCTCGGACGTGACCACCGCGCCCATCTGCGACCCGACGCAGGGCTTCCGGTTCACTGACTCGACCATCCAGAACTTCGGCCAGATCGTCAACAAGCACGGCCACCGCCGGATCGAGCTGGCCTTCAAGTTCTACTTCTAAACACCGGCCCGGCCGGGACGCCGTGAGACTGGCGCGCGGGCTTCACCCCCCCGCGCGCCAGTTTTTTTATCGGCGCGGCGACACTTCACCCGACGGAAAAGGCGGCACCCCCGCTCGCGCGCTCGCCGTCGGCCTTCGCGGCCGCCCCGCGTGC
>DATCVD010000103.1:0-8505 GCA_036567125.1 Pyrinomonadaceae bacterium
CGGGCCGCCGGCCCGCGGCGCGGACGCCCCGCCCGGCACGGTCTTCGAGAGGCACATCAGCGACTCGCTCGCCGCGCAGATCGAACTCGTCAGCCCGTACGCGTGGGGCGACGCCTTCCTCGGCCGGCGGATCGGCGTCTACGAGTTGAAGCGCGAGATCGGGCGCGGCGGGATGGGCGCGGTCTATCTGGCCGAGCGCACCGACGGCGAGTTCCGCCAGCAGGTCGCCGTCAAGCTGATCAAGCGCGGGATGGACACGGATTTCGTCATCAAGCGTTTCCGCCACGAGCGACAAATCCTCGCCGCGCTCGATCACCCGCACGTCGCGCGCCTGCTCGGCGGCGGCACGACCGAAGACAACCTGCCGTACTTCGTGATGGAGTACGTCGAGGGCGAGCCGCTGTTCCACTACTGCGACCGGCGGCGGCTCGGCACGGCCGCCCGCCTGCGGCTGTTTCAGGAGATCTGCGGCGCGGTCGAGGCCGCGCACCAAATCCGCGTCGTCCACCGCGACCTGAAGCCCTCCAACATCCTGATCAAAGCGGACGGCACGCCGAAGCTGCTCGACTTCGGCATCGCCAAGATTCTCGACCCCGACCTCGCCGCCACCGCGCTCGAACCGACCGCGACGGCCATGCGCCTGATGACGCCGGAGTACGCCAGCCCCGAACAGGTCTGCGGCGAGCCGGTGACGCGCGCCTCCGACATCTACAGTCTGGGCGTCATGCTCTACGAGCTGCTCACGGGCCACCGCCCGTACCGCTTCCGCAACCGCGCCCTGCACGAGATTCACCGCGCGGTCTGCGAGGAGTTGCCCGCGACGCCGAGCGAGAGCCTGACGCGCGAGGACAATTTGCTGCCGACCGCCGGCCCCGCCCCGGCGACGGACGAGCAGATCGGCGGCGCGACGGACGAGCGCGCGGCGGGCGAGCGCACGACGCTCGAAATCGTCTTCCGCGCGCGCGGCACCGACTTCGAGGGCTTGCGGCGCGCGCTGGCCGGCGACCTCGACCGCGTCGTCCTCAAGACTTTGCGCAAGAACCCGGCCGAGCGCTACCAGTCGGCCGCCGAGCTGGCCGCCGACATCGACAGGTATTTGGAGAAGCGCCCGGTCAAGGCCGAGTCGTTCGCCAGAGAGGTGAAGGCGTCCGTCGTCGCCAGCGGGGCGGCCGACGACGGGCGCGAGTCAATCGCCATCCTGCCCTTCAAGATGTTCGGCGCGGCGGGCAGCACGGGCGGGACGGAGAGCGACGAATTCTTAAGCGTCGGGCTGGCCGACGCGCTCGTCACCAGACTGTCGAGCGTGCCGAGCTTGGTCGTGCGCCCGACGAGTTCCGTCCTCGGCGTGGGCGGCGAGAGCGATCCGTTCGAGGCCGGCCGGAAGTTGTCGGTGAAGTTCGTCGTCGACGGCCACATCCGGCGGGCCGGCGAAAGGATCCGCGTCACGGTGCAGCTGCTGAAGGTCGGCACGCGCGGCGTCGTCTGGGCGCAGACTTTAGACGAGCGGCTCACGGACGTGCTCGCGCTCGAAGACTCGATCTCGGAGCGCGTCGCCTCGTCGCTCGCGCCGCACCTGACGGGCGAGGAGGAGCGGCGGCTGCAAAAGCGCGGCACGAACGTCGCCGCCGCCTACGAGGCTTACCTGCGCGGCCGTTTTTACTGGAACCAGTTCACGCCCGACTCGCTCGTCAAGGCCCGGCAGTCGTTCGAGCGGGCCACGGAACTCGACCCCGACTACGCGCTGGCTTACGTCGGCATCGCAGACTTCCTCCTCTGGGCCAACATCTACGGGATGATCCCCTCGTCGCCCGCGCTCGACGAGGCCGAGCGGGCCGCGCGCCGCGCCGTCGAGATCGACGGGCGACTCGGCGAAGCCTACGCGTCGCTCGGTTTGATCGCGCAGAACCGCAAGCGGTGGGCCGAGGCCGAGCGCATCCAGCGGCGGGCCGTCGAGCTCAGCCCGAACTACGTCCACGCCCACGAGTGGCTGGCGGCGCAGCTCGTCGGGCTGGGCCGCTTCGACGAGGGGGTCAAGGAGATCAAGATCGCCGAGCGGCTCGACCCCTTGAGCCTGCGCACCAAGACCCTGACGGCGTGGACGCTCTACCAAGCGCGCCGCTACGACGAGGCGCTCGAACGCGCGCACGAGATCGTCGAGCTGGACGAGAACTACCCGCAGGGCTACCTGCAACTCGGCAACGTCCTGCTCGCGCTCGGCGACACGGAGCGCGCCCTCGCCGCGCTCCGCCGGTTCGACCGGATGATCCCCGACTTCGCGCTCGCCAAGTTCCCGCTCTGCTTCGCGCTCGTCGCCGCCGGCCGGCGCGCGGAAGCCGCGGCGGTCTTGGAAGAGTTGAAGGCGCTCGCCGGCAGGTCTTACGTCAAAACGTTTTTCCTCGCGATGGGCCACGCCGCGCTCGACGAGCGCGACGAGGCGTTCCGCCACTTCGAGCAGTCGCGCGAGGAGAACGAGCCGTGGCTGCTCTGGTTCGGCACCGACCCGATGATCCGCGCCCTGAGCGACGACCCGCGCTTCGCCCGCCTGCTGGAGCGGATGAATAACCCGCTCGCCGCGCAGTTCAAAAAACAGCCCGCCGGGCCGGACAAACAGCCGGCGCTGGCCGTCCTGCCGTTCAAGCTGCTGCAACTCAACACGGGCGAGGGGTCGGAGGACGAGTTCCTGAGCATCGGCCTGACCGACGCGCTCATCACGCGGCTCTCGAAAATCCGCAGCATCGTCGTCCGCCCGACGAGCGCGGTCGTGCGCTTCGCCGGGAGCGCCGACGCCTTCGAGGCGGGGCGCGAACTCGAAGCGGATTTCGTCTTGGCCGGCACGATCCGCCGCGCGGGCCAGCGCGTGCGCCTCACGGCGCAGCTGCTCGACACGGCCGAAAAATCGGTCGGCTGGGCCGAGGTCTTCGACGAGCGCGCGGCCGACGTGCTCGCGCTCGAAGACTCGATCTCGGAGCGCGTCACCTCGTCGCTCGCGCCGCACCTGACGGGCGAGGAGCAGAAGCAGTTGCGCCAGCGCGCGACCGAGCACCCCGAGGCGCACGAGGCGTACCTGAAGGGCCGCTTCTACTTCCACCTGATGAACGAGGCGAGCTTCGCGCGGGCCGTCGAGTCTTACGAGCGCGCCGTCGCCCTCGACCCCGACTACGCGCTGGCGCACGCGGCCATCGCCGAGTACTACATCTTCCTCGCCGTCCAGTGCGTCATCCCGTTCGCCGAGGCCAGCCGCCGCGCGAAGGAGGCGGCCGAGCGCGCCGCCGCAATCGACTCGCAGCTCGCCGAGGTGCAGGCCGCGCTCGGCTTCGTCGCCATCAACCACGACTTCGACTGGGCGACCGCCGAGCGGCACGCCCGCCGCGCGCTCGAACTCAACCCCAACTCCTTCTCCGTCGTCCAGTGGGCGAAGACCCTGTACCTGCAAACGGGGCGCTTCGACGAGGCGATGGGCTGCGCCCTGCGGCTCGGCGAACTCGCGCCCGATTCGATGATGGCCGTCCACTTCCTCGCGTGGACGCAGCACTGCTCGCGCCGCTTCGCCGAGGCGCTCGCGTCGCACGAGCAGCTGATCAGGAGCGAACCCTACTACGCGCACGCGCGGCTGACGCACAGCTGGACGCTGCGCTGCGCGGGGTGCTTCGACGAGGCCGTCGGGGAGGCGCGGCGCGGCGTCGAACTCGCGCCGGAGAACCTGATGTACAAGACGGGCCTCGCCGCCGCGCTCGCCGACTCCGGCGAGATCGACGCGGCGCTCCGCGTGCTCGCCGAGATCGAGCGCGCGGCCGCCGCGCGCTACGTCTCGCCCTACATGCTCGCGCTCGTCCACTTAGCCCTGCGCGACCGGACGCGCGCCTTCGACGAACTCGAACGGGCGCTGGAGATCCGCGACGTGTGGCTCGTCTTCGTCGGCGTCGAGCCGCTGTTCGACGCCCTGCGCGGCGACCCGCGCTTCGACGACCTGCTCCGCCGGATGAGACACCCGCTCGCACGGTGAATCGGCGGGCTGGCAAAGACGATCAACCACGCGGGCTTCCGTTTCGACATCGGCGGCCACCGTTTCTACACCTAAGGTCGCGGCCGCCGACCGCGTCTGGCGCGAAGTCCTCCCGGCCCCCGACTTCCTCCGGCGCAAACGCCTCTCGCGCATCTACTACGACAACAAGTTCTTCGACTACCCGCTGCGCGCCCCGTCCGTCGTCTTCCGGCTCGGCCTGCGGCAAGGCTCGCTGATCCTCCTGAACTACCTGCGCGCGCGCCTGCGCCCCGCGCCCGCCGAACAGACCTTCGAGCAGTGGGTCACGAACCGCTTCGGCCGCCGCGCGCGGCTCGTTCCTCGCCTTCACGGACGACGACTGCGCCCCCGACCCCGACTGGCTGCGCGCGCTCGCCTCCCGCTTCAAAGAGACGCCCGCCGCGCTCGCGCCGCCCGCCCTGCTCCTCTGGGCGCAGCTCGCCAACGCGGCCGGGTTCTTCTACGAACACTTTCAGTTTCGGATCGACAGGTCGGGCGGGCGGCGTCCTTCGGCCCCCTAGAGGATCGAGAGCGATGGGTCGGGCGTGCCGTGCAACACCTCCCTGACGACGGCGAGGCCGGCTTCGAGGTGCGCCCTGCTGCGCGGCGCGCCGAGGCAGACGCGCACGGCGTGGGGCGCTTCTTCGCGGCCGGGGACGAACGCCTCCGAAGGCGTGACGGCGACGCCCCCGCGCCGGAGCCGCGCCGAGAATTCGCTGCCGCGCCACGGCTCGGGCAGGCGGAGCCAGAGGTGGAAGCTGAGCGGGTGTGCGTCGAACTCGAAGCCGCTGAGTGCGCGCGCGGCGATTGACTGGCGCGCCCGCGCCTCCCCGCGCTTCTGTCCCACGAGCCGGTCGGCCGTCCCGTCCCTGATCCACTCGGAGGCGATCTCGGCCATGAGCGGCGGGGCCATCCAGACCGTCGTCCGCAGCGTCGCCGCCAGCGGCCCGACCATGCGCTCGGGCGCGGCCAAGTAGCCGATGCGCAAGCCCCCGGCGATGCTCTTCGAAGTGCTCATGATGAAGTAGCTGTTCTCCGGCGCGAACGACGCGAGGGGCCGCGGCGGCTCGGGCAGCATGAAGCTGTGCACGTCGTCTTCGACGATCACGACGCCGTGCTCCGCGGCGACGGCGGCCACCTCGCGCCGGCGCTCCTCCGGCATCACCGTCCCCAGCGGGTTCTGGATGGTCGGGATCGTGTAGAGCACGCGCGCCCGCTCGCGCCGGCAAGCCTCGTCGAAGGCCGCCGGCGTGATGCCGTGCTCATCGACGGGCAGCCCCCGCAGCCGGAGGCCGAGGAGGTGCGCGAGGTTCTTCATGCCGGGGTAGGTCAGGCTCTCGGTGAAGACCGCGTCGCCCGGCTTGGTGAGCGTGGCGAAGACGACCGTCATGGCGTGGAGCGCGCCGTTGCAGACGATGGTTCGTTGCGGGCCGGCTTCTAACCCGGCGCGCGCCACCCACTCCGCCCCGGCCGCGCGGTGTCGCTCCGCGCCTTCGGCCGGCTGGTAGCCCATCAGGCCGGAGAGGCCGCGGCGGGTCGACAGGGCGGCGAGCGTGTCCTTGAGCGCCTGTCCGAGTTCGTCGCCGACGGGCAGCGGGGGGATGTTCAGGCTCAGATCGATCAAGCCGTCGTCGTCGTCCGCGACCGGCGCGGGGAAGGCGTCGCCGAGCGCGCCCCCTTTGACGAACGTCCCCCGGCCCGTCTCGCCGACGAGCAGGCCGCGCCGCGCCGCCTCCGCGTAAGCGCGCGTGATCGTCCCCGTGTTGACGCCGAGACGGCTCGCCAGATCGCGGTGCGTCGGCATCTGCGCGCCCGGCTCGAGGCGGCCGCTCTCGACGTCCTCCGCGATGGCCTCGACAATCGCCGCGTAGCGCGGCCCGTCGTAACGGCTCAAATCTGGGTTCCACATTGTCACGGTAATAATTTTATTGACAGGAGAAGCGTCCCGGCTTACAGTAGCGACAATCTTGCAACTTTGTCAAATTGTATGCGTACAATCCTGACAACTGGCCGGAAATTCGTGAATGCCTTCGCCGCGTGCCCGGCCTGAGGTAAGGATGATTCGATATGCCCCTCGCCCCACAACGAAGGAGAGATAGGCGATGAAGATTCCTGATTTCCTGCTCGACCGATGGCTTGCCCAATACAAGTTCGCCGACAGCCCGCCCGAGTTCGATCTGGCCTCAAGCACCGGCCCGCACTGGACGGCCCGCGAGCTGCTGGGGCTGCTCGGCGCGGACGAGCGCGAGCGGCTTTTGGAGACCGCGCTCGTCTACTCGGACACTTCCGGCGCGGGAACACTGCGCGCCAGTCTAGGCGAGATGCAGGGCGTCGGGGTCGATGAAGTGCTCGTCGTGACGGGCGCGGCCGAGGCGCTGCTGATAGTCTTCTTCCTCGCCGCCGAGCCGGGCGCGAACGTCATCTTACCATTCCCGCTCTTCCCGCCGACGGCCGTCATCCCGCAACTGCTCGGCGTCGAGACGCGCTTCTACCACCTGCGGCGCGAGAACGGTTTCGGCATCGACCTCGACGAAGTCAAAAAGCTCGCGGACGCGAACACGAAGCTGCTGCTCGTCAACTCGCCGCACAACCCGACGGGCGCGACCCTCGGCGACGAGGAGATGCGCGAGTTGCACGACTTCGCCGCCTCGCGCGGCATCCAGTTCGTCTCCGACGAAGTCTATCACCCCGTCTATCACGGGCGCGAAACCGCCTCCGCCTCGCGGCTGCCGCGCGCGACCGTGCTCGGCAGCTTCTCGAAGTCGCTCTCGCTGAGCGGCCTGCGCACGGGCTGGATCGTCGAGCGCGACGCGGCGCGGATGCACGCCTACACGGACGCGCGGAGCTACTTCACGATCTCGAACACGCCGCTCGCGGAGGAGCTGGCCTCCGTCGCCCTGCGGCACCGCGAAACGATCTTCGCGCGCGCGCGCAAGGTCGCCTCGACTAATCTCGGACTCCTCGATCAGTTCGTCGCCGAACACGCCGACAGCCTCTCGTGGGTTCGCCCCCGCGGCGGCATGACGGCCTTCCCGTGGCTGACTGACGGCGGCGACTCGCGCGCGTTCTGCCGCGAGATGGCCGCGCGCGGCGTGCTGCTCGCGCCCGGCGACTGCTGGGAGATGCCCGGCCACTTCCGGCTCGGCTTCGGCGTCTCGGAGGAAGGGTTCGCGGAGGGGCTGCGGAGGATCGGCGGATACCTGCGCGAGCGCGAGAGGCCCGCGGCCGTGAGTCCTTCGGGCGCGGCGTCGGCCTCGTCCCGCTGACCCGTCGCGGCGATGTGGAGCCGCCAGCACACGCCGGAGCAGCGGCGCGCGCTGGGGATCGGCGACGGGTTGGTGCGCGTCTCCGTCGGCGCGGAGGACGAGCGCGACCTGATCGCCGACTTCGCGCGGGCGCTCGACAAGTGACGAACGATTAAAAAGGGTTCAGTGCGAAAAAGGGATGGGCGCGCCGGTACGCTTAACCGAACGGCCGGCCGAGCGGGGCGAGATGGCAATAGCGACGATCAATCCGGCGACTGGCGAGTTGTTGAAGAGTTTCGCCCCGCACACGGACGCGGAGGTCGATGACAAACTCCGACTCGCGGCCCTTGCGTTCCGCGACTACCGGCGGACATCTTTCGCCGCGCGGGGGCAAATGCTCCTGCGCCTCGCCCGTCTGCTCGAAGCGGAGCGGGACGCGTGCGGCCGCCTCATCACGACCGAGATGGGTAAGCCCGTCGCGGCGGCCGCGCGCGAGATCGAGAAGAGCGTCCGCGGCTGCCGCCACTACGCGGCCGAGGCCGAGCGCCTTCTCGCGGACGAACACGTCGAGACCGGCGCGCACGCGAGCTACGTCCGCCACGAGCCGCTCGGCCCCATCCTCGCCGTGATGCCGTGGAACTTCCCGTTCTGGCAGATCATCCGCGTCGCCGCGCCCGCGCTGATGGCCGGCAACGTCGTCATCTTCAAGCCCGCCCCGAACGTGCCGCAGTGCGCCCTCGCGGTCGAGCAGTTGTTCCGCCGCTCCGGGTTCCCGGCCGGCGCGTTCCAGACGTTGCTCATCCCAAATGAGACGGTGGCGCGCGTCGTCGCGGACGAGCGCGTGGCGGGAGTCACGCTGACGGGGAGCGACCGGGCCGGGAGCCGCGTCGCCGCCGAGGCGGGCAGGCACGTGAAGAAGACCGTGCTCGAACTCGGCGGCAGCGACCCGTTCGTCGTGATGCCGAGCGCGGACTTGGGCGAGGCCGTCAAGACGGCGGTCAGATCGCGCACGCTCAACAGCGGGCAGTCGTGCATCGCGGCCAAGCGGTTCGTCGTCCACGAGGCGGTTTACGACGAGTTCGAGCGGCGCTTCGCCGCCGGCATGGAGTCGCTGCGCGTCGGAGACCCCGCGGACGAGGCGACCGAGATCGGCCCGCTCGCCACCGAGCTGCGGAACTCTCTGGAGCTGCCGCACGTCGTTGACTACGGCCTGCCCTTCACGAAGGACAAGCCGCACAT
>DATCVD010000104.1:0-3516 GCA_036567125.1 Pyrinomonadaceae bacterium
CGACGCCGCGTGGCCGAGCGCGGGCAAGACGGCCGTCGGCACGTCGGACACCCCGGAGTCGAAGGTCTGGTTCACGCTGCGCGGCGGCGTGATGGACGAGGTCTATTACCCGACCGTTGACGTGGCGAACACGCAAGCCCTGCAACTCGTCGTCGTCAGCGCCGACGGCCGGACGGTCGAGACCGAGGCCGACGACGCCACGCACCGCGTCGAACTGTTAGACCCGCGGTCGCTCTCCTTCCGCCAGATCAACACCGCCCGGAGCGGCGCGTGGACGATCACCAAAACTTACACGACCGACCCCGCGCGCCCGACGGTTCTGATCGATGTCGAGTTCAAGGGCCGCGGCGGCGAACGGCTCTACGTCTATCTCGATCCGTCGCTCGCCAACAGCGGGATGCACGACTCGGCTTGGTCGGGCGGCGAGGCCGTCGGGCCTTCCGGCGGACTCTCGCACGGGGCGCAGTTCGCCCTCGCGTCCGACGCCGACAAAGCGTCCGCGCTCGCCTACAGTCCGCGCCCCACAGAGTTGGGCTTCTTCGGGCGGGTGACGAACGGCTACGCGGGCACGAGCGACGGCCTCACGGAGCTTCGCCGCGCGGGCCGGCTCGAAACGACTTACGCGCGCGCCGCCGACGGTAACGTCGTCCAAGTGGCCGAAATTTCGGCGGACGTTCCCGGCCTCGCGGGCGGGCCGCTCGCGCCGGGCCAAGCGTCGGACACAAACTTCACGCTCGCACTCGGCTTCGGCCGCGCGCCGGAAGAGGCGCTGAAGAACGCCCGCCAGTCTCTCCTCAAAGGATTCGAGAGGACGCGCGCCGAGTACGAGTACGGCTGGCGCAAGTACGTGAGTGGCTTGCGGCGCGTTCAGCCGAAGTACCAACGGCAGTTCGACGTGGCCGCGATGGTCTTGAAGGCGCACGAGGACAAGACCTTCCGCGGCGCGATGATCGCCTCGCTCTCGACGCCGTGGGGCGGCGGCGCGAGCGCGAACGAGCCAGTCGTCGGCGGCTACCACCTCGTCTGGTCGCGCGATCTCTACCAAGTCGCCACGGCCTTCCTCGCGCTCGGCGACAAGGCTTCGGCCGAACGCGCGCTCGACTACCTCTTCCGCGTCCAGCAAAAACCGGACGGGAGCTTCCCGCAGAACTCGTGGCTCGACGGCCGCCCCTTCTGGGGTTCGCTCCAACTGGACGAAGTCGCCTACCCGCTCATCCTCGCGCACACGCTCGGCCGCGCCGACCGGGAGACGTGGGCGAAGCACGTCAAGCCCGCGGCCGACTTCGTCGTCGCCCGCGGCCCCTACACGCCGCAGGAGCGCTGGGAGGAAGAGTCGGGTTATTCGCCCTCGACCGTCGCCGCCGAGATCGCCGGCCTCGTGTGCGCCGCCGAGATCGCGGGGCGCAACGGCGACGAGCCTTCCGCGTTCGTCTACCTCGCCGCCGCCGACGAGTGGGCGCGCAACGCCGAGGCGTGGATGGCGACCTCGACGGGCCGCCACGGCGACGGCAACTACTACCTGCGCGTCACCGAGAACACAGACCCGGACGACGGCGAGCCGCGCGAACTCAACAACGGCGCGGGCACGTTCGACGAGCGCGAGGTCGTCGACGCGGGCTTCCTTGAGCTGATCCGCCTCGGCGTCAGGCGGGCGGACGATCCGCTCGTCGCCAAGTCGCTCCGCGTGGTCGAGCGGGCCATCAAGGTCGGGACGCCGAACGGCCCCGGCTTCTACCGCTACAACCGCGACGGCTACGGCGAGATGGACGACGGGCGGCCGTGGAATTTCGACGGCAAGTACACGGGCCGCGGGCGGCTCTGGGCCTTGCTCTCCGGCGAGCGCGGGCAGTACGAGCTGGCGCGCGGTCAACTCGCCGCGGCGCGCGCGCGCCTCGATCACATGGCGGGCTTCGCCAACGAGGGCTTGATGATCCCCGAACAGGTCTGGGACAGCCCCCGGACGCCGCGCCCCGAATTCGCGTTCGGCGAGGGGACGGGTTCGGCCACGCCGCTCGCGTGGTCGATGGCGCAGTTCATCCGCCTCGCCGTCAACCTCGAAGAGGGGCGCAACCTCGACACGCCCGGAGCGGTCGCCGCGCGCTACGTCAAACAAGCGCCGCCCGCGAACGCCGGCAACGCGGAGGGCCAGTTCCCAGACCCGGAAGTCCTGCAACGTTTGGAAGCCGGCACGACCTTGCGCGTCGGCGGGCCGCTCCCGCCGGGCACGCGCCTGTTCGCGTCCGTGAACGGCGAGGCGAGGGAACTAATGGCCGGCGCGGACGGCCGCGCGGAGCTTGCGCTGCGCGTGCCGGCGGGCGAGGCGACCGTCGCCGTCGCGACGATCAAACAGAACGGCGCGACCGGCTTCGCGCGCGTTACTTTGCGCGGCCGGACGCGCGACGAGCTGCGCGCGGCGGAAGCGGCGGAAGAACCTTCGGCGGAATGGGCGGAGCGGATAAAGATGGCGAACCGGAGTCCCATCGTCGAGAGCGGGCGCGTGACGTTCATGTACCGCGGGACGGCCGCGCGCGTCGAAGTCGTCGGCGACTTCACGGGCTGGTCGCCGCGCGGCCTCGTGATGCGCGAGCTGCCGAAAGCGGGCGTGAAATACCTGACGCGCAGTTTTAGCCCGCGCGCGCGCGTCGAGTACAAGCTGATCGCCGACGGCGAATGGATCGAAGACCCGCTCAACCCGAACCGTGTAGACAACGGGGTGGGGGGCTTCAACAACTTCTTCGCGATGCCCGGCTACCGCCCGGCGTCCGGGGACGGCCCCGGCGTCGGCGGCTCGCGGTTCGCGATCTCGGCCCACAAGGTGCCGAGCCGCCTGCTCGGCGGCGAGCGTGACGTTCAGGTTTACCTGCCGGCCGACTACGCCGACCCCCGGCGTCGCTTCCCCGTCCTCTACCTGCAAGACGGGATGGAGTACGTTAACCGCGCGCGCGCCGTGCAGATCGCCGACCGGCTCATCGCGGAGAAACGAGTCGCGCCCTTCGTCATCGTCTTCGTCAACCCGGCCGACCGCATGAAGGAGTACTGGGCGAGCGACGCATTCGCCGACTTCATGGCGACGGAGCTCGTGCCGTGGGTGGACGCGCGCTACCGCACGGTAGGTACGCGCGACGCGCGCGCGCTGCTCGGCGCGAGCCTCGGGAGCACGATCTCCTACTGGACGGCCCTGCGCCACCCCGGCAAGTTCGCGCGCGTCGGCGGGCAATCCTCCGCCTTCTGGATCGACGACGAGCGCGTCGTCGCGGCGCTCGCGCGCTTGGAACCGGCGCGCGGCCGTCCCCCTTTCCGCTTCTACCTCGACGCCGGCCGGCTCGAATCGCCGTGGGCGGTGAGCCGCCGCGTGCGCGTGATGCTCAGGGCCAAAGGCTACCCGGTCACGTACCGCGAGTTCGAAGCGGGGCACAACTGGACTGCGTGGCGCGACCAACTGGCCGAAGCCCTCGTCGCGCTCTGGCAGAACTGACCGGCGACGCGAAAGCCGGCGCGCCGCGCACGCGGCCGGCC
>DATCVD010000105.1:0-3446 GCA_036567125.1 Pyrinomonadaceae bacterium
GAGCAGGTGTGGGCGCTGCCGCGTTTGTGGAGGGCGGCGGGCGCGATCTTCGCCTCGATGCTCGCCACCGTCGCCGCGCTCGGCGCGCTCACCTTCCTCGCGCCCGGCTCGACGCCGCCGGACGCGCCGGGTGACGAGATCGCATCCGAGGCCGTGGCCGAAGAGTTCTACGCCGCCGGCGAGTCCGTGCTCGCGCAGGCCGGCGAGGACGAGATGACTTACGATCAGGTGCTCTCGGTCGTCTATGAACCCGACTCGGACGGCGGCGCGAGGTGACGATGAACAGCGTGACGAAAAGCAAGTGGCAGTTGCGCGGGGCGGCCCTCCTCATCTTCCTGCTAGGGGTTGCGGCCGGCACGCTCGCGCCGCTCGCCTACCGCGGCTGGGCGCGCGGCGGCGGGCATCCGCGCATGAGCGGCCGCGGCGACCACTTCGAGGAGATGCTCAAACGGCTGGAGCTGCGCGACGAGCAGAAGGCGCAGGTCAAACAGATTCTCACCGAAACGCGCGAGCAGTTCCGCGCGCTGCGCCGCGAGGCGCGGCCGCGCGAGCTGGAGATCAGGCGGCGGACGGACGAGCGCCTGCGGCAGGTGCTCAGCGACGAGCAGTGGGAGAAGTTTCAGACCGAGATGCGCGAGCGGCGCGGGCGCGGTCGGCGCGGCGGCCGCGGCGGCGGCCCGCCCCCCGACGACAAACAGCCCGGCGAGCAGCGTTGAGAGACGCGCGCCGGCGACGAACAAATGTCGCGGCGAACACGCCGCCCCGAACAACCCGCGCGGCCGCCGCGTAATGCAGGACGGAACAACCCGCGCCGCTCCCGCCCGGCGCGCGAACACGTAAACCCCCGCGGCAAGGAGTTGCGAGTTATGCCCCTTGAGTTCGACGCGACGCGCCGCCGCCTCGTGCAGGGTCTCGCGCTCGGCGCGGCCGCCTTCTTCACCGTCCCCGGCCTGTTCGCGCAGGAGTTGGCGCTGACGCCGCGCCAGACCGAAGGCCCGTTCTACCCCGACCACCTCCCGCTCGACCGCGACAACGATCTGATCGTCGTCTCCGACCGCACGACGCCCGCGGTCGGCCAGATCACGCACCTGTCGGGCCGCGTGCTCGACGCGCGCGGCACGCCCGTCCGCGACGCCGTCGTCGAAATCTGGCAGGTGGACGGCCGCGGCGTCTATCTGCACGGCGGCAGCGACAACGCGGCGGCGCGCGACGCGAACTTCCAAGGCTACGGCCGCTTCCAGACCGGCTCTGCGGGCGAGTACCGCTTCCGCACGATCAAGCCGGTCGCCTACCCCGGCCGCACGCCGCACATCCACTTCGCCGTCACGTCCAAAGGGCGCGAGCGCCTGACCACGCAGCTCTACGTCCGCGGCGAGCCGCGCAACGAGCGCGACGGGGTGCTGCGCGGCATCAGAGACGCGCGGCAGCGCGAGTCGGTCGTCGTCGCCTTCGCGCCGCTCCCGCAGTCGCGCGCGAACGAACTCGCCGCGCGCTTCGACATCGTCCTCGGCCTCACGCCGCAAGGCTAGCGGCGGCGTTTCTCACGAATTCAGTCCCCCCGGCTCAAAAATCCAGAGCAAGCGCAAACTCCAGCAACACTCTTGCGCTTTAATCCGGGCGTCTCCTACATCTTCTCCGGAGGATTCCGACGCCCGCGCCGCTTGCCCGCGCGCGCCGGCCGCCCGAAAATATTTGCAACCGCCCGGCGGCTCTGGTCGTCTTCGATTGAAACAGTTGAGAATTGAGCTTCGGCCCGCTACGCTCCAGACCTCGTGAGTTACCCGGCCGCGCGGCAGCAGTCCCCCCGTCATCCCGGCGCGGCGGTGTCTTCTTTTGCAGGCGGCGGACGTTCGAGAGTCTCTTTCAGGAGGGCGAAGGTATGCGGAGGCGGATGACCGTTCTTTCGTCGGGCGGCTCTGGGTCGTCACGCCCTACCTGCTGCCGGACGTGAACCTGCGGCTGCGCCCGAAGCTCTGGGCCGAACTCAAGCCCGGCGCGCGCGTCGTCTCCAACGCCTTCGACACGGGCGACTGGAAGTACGAGAAGTTCGCGCATGTCGGGGAGCAGCCGATCTTCTTCTGGACGATCCGGAAGCAGCCGCCCGCCGCCGCGACGAAGCAGTAAGCCCGGCCGCGGCGACGCCGCTGTCGCGCCCGTCGCGCGCGCGCGAAGCGGGAGGTTGGTGCGAGGCAGTTTTTCTTTCGTCGGCGGCGGGCGTCCGCGCCGATTCTTTAGGGAGGACGAAGGTTATGCGCAGACGGATGGCAGTTGTTTCGTGGGCGGCGGCGTGCGCCGTCGTCTTGGCCTGCGCGGCCGCGCTCGCGCAGGAGCCGCAGCAGGAGGTCAAGCGCGACGTGCCCTACGTGCCGACGCCGCAGGAGGTCGTGGACGAGATGCTCCGGATGGCGAACGTCGGCAAGGACGACGTGGTTTACGACTTGGGCTGCGGCGACGGCCGGCTCGTGATCACGGCCGTCAAGAAGTTCGGCGCGAAGCGCGGCGTCGGCGTGGACATCGACCCGCAGCGGATCAAGGAGAGCAACGCGAACGCGCAGGCCGCCGGGGTCGGCGACCGCGTCAAGTTCGTCGTCCAAGACCTCTTCAAGACGGACATCAAAGAGGCGTCGGTCGTCACGCTCTACCTGCTGCCGGACGTGAACCTGCGGCTGCGCCCGGTGCTGTGGCGAGACCTCAAGCCGGGCACGCGCGTCGTCTCGCACGCCTTCGACATGGGCGACTGGCAGCCCGAAAAGACCACGTCGGTCGAGGGCCGCATGATCTACTTCTGGACGATCCCGAAGCAGCCGCCCGCCGCCGCCGCGACGAAGCAGTAAGCGGGTAGCGCGGCCGCCGGGCGCTTCCGCGCTGTCAGGAGAGACGGATGCGAGACACGCAAGCCAAGGGCGCGGCCGAACCCGTGCCGGCGCTCTCGGTGCGCGACGCCGTCGCCATCACGGTCGGCATCGTCGTCGGCGCTGGCATCTTCCGCGCGCCTTCGCTCGTCGCCGCGAACGCGGGCAGCGAGGGCGCGGCCATGCTGGTCTGGATCGCGGGGGGCGCGATCACGCTCGTCGGCGCGCTCTGCTACGCCGAGCTGACGAGCACCTACCCGCACACGGGCGGCGACTACCACTACCTGACGCGCGCCTTCGGCCGGCCGCTCGCGTTCATCTTCGCGTGGTCGCGCATCAGCGTCATCCAGACGGGTTCGGCCGCGCTGCTCGCCTTCGTCTTCGGCGACTACGCCTCGCAACTCTACTCGCTCGGCGAGTACTCGGCGTCGATCTACGCGGCGGCCGTCATCGCCGCGCTGACGGGCCTCAACGTCCTCGGCGTCCGGCAGGGCGCGCGCACGCAGAACTGGCTGACGGCCGTCGAGGTGTTGAGCCTGATCACGGTCATCGTCGCCGGCCTCGCGCTCGCCGCCGCGGACGTGCCGCCGGCCG
>DATCVD010000106.1:0-4317 GCA_036567125.1 Pyrinomonadaceae bacterium
GGCGGCGAAGCGCGGCCGAGTGAGCCGGCGGCGTCGCCGCTCCAAGCGCCGGTCAGTCAGGAGCAGGAGATCGTGTCGGACGACGCGGACAAGCGCGAGAACTGGTTCTACGCCGAGCGCGCCTACCCGTCGGGCGAAATCCCGGCCGACGCGCGGCGGCGCGCGTGGGAGTCGCGGCCCGGCCGCGAGAAGAGGGGCGACAGGGTCAGCCCCTTCGCGCAGGCCGTCTGGACTTCGGTCGGCCCCGCCCCGTCCGACGGCATCGTCTCGACGTGGGGCCCGACGAGCGGGCGCATCAACGCCATCGCCGTCCACCCGACCAGCCCGAACGTCGTCCTCGTCGGCGCTTCGACCGGCGGCATCTGGCGCTCGGCCGACGGCGGCGCGAACTTCGCTCCCGTCAGCGACTCGCAGGTGGACTTGGCCGTCGGCGCGCTCGCCTTCGCGCCCTCGAACCCCAGCGTCGTCTACGCCGGGATGGGCGACCTCGACAACTCTTACGTCGGCACGGGGATTCTCAAGTCGACTGACGCGGGCCAGACTTGGGCGCGCGTCAACGGCCCGACGTTCCCCGATCAGGGCTTCATCACGGACATCGCGGTCGATCCGACCAACCCCGACCGCGTCTACGTGACGCAGGACTTGAGCCTCATACCGGGCGGCATGCCGACGACCGGCTACGCCTTCCTCGCGGGCGGCGTCATCGTCTCGAATGACGGCGGCGGGTCGTGGCAGAGGACGCTCCGCGGCCGCGCCCGCAACCTTGCCATCCACCCCACCAACCCGCAGATCATTTACGCGGCGGTGCGAATCATGGACCCGCCGACCACCGGCGGCACGCCGGGCGTCTTCAAATCGACCGACGCCGGACAGAGCTGGAGCCTCGTCTACGCCTCGCCCTACTACGATCCGTCGCGGCCCACCGTCCTCTTCACCCGCGACATCCAAGTGGCGGTCACGCCCGCCGCCCCCGAAAACGTTTACGTCTACGTCGGCCGAACCACCCGCCTGACTCAGGACACGAGCGAGCCGCTCAGGGAGATTCGCGTCGAGGTGAGCAGCGACGGCGGCGCGACGTGGTCGTCGCGCGGCGCGCCCGGCACCGCCAACATCGACACCGGCCAGTTCGGCTACAACACCTACATCAAGGTCAGCCCGGCCGACCCCGGCACCATCTACGTCGGGGGCCGCGACATCTACAAGACGACGAACGGCAACCTGCCCGCGCCCGTCTGGACGAACATCACGAAGAACTTTCACAACCCGCCGAACTACGGAACCTACAACCCCGGCTTGGCGAACACGCACCCCGACCAGCAGGCGTTCGCCTTCGACCCGACGAACCCGAACGTCGTCTACGCCGGCAACGACGGCGGCATCTCTAAGTCCACGGACGCCGGCCTCGGCTTCGCCTCGCTCAACCAGACGCTCTCACTCACCCAGTTCGTCCACCTCTCGCTCCACCCGACCGACGGCAGCATCTCCTACGGCGGCACGCAGGACAACGGCACGCAGCGCCGGGTCGAAGGCACGAGCCGCTGGAAGGAGTTCAGCTCCGGCGACGGCGGCCGCTCGGTCATCAACCCGGCCGACCCGCAGATGGTGTTTACGACCTACGTCTCGGGGCGCGTCAACCGCCACACGAACAACGGGCTGAACTTCAGCGGCACGATTGCCGAGACCGCCACCTTCGAGACGGCCAACGTGCCGCGCATCGCCTTCTACCCGCCGCTCGTCGGCAACGGCGTCGATCACCGGCTCTACCTCGGCTCGTGGCGGCTGTTCGTCTGTAACGACTGCAACGACACCTCGAAGCGCCTCGGCGGCAGCTCCACGCCGCCGACGTGGACTTCGCCCGCGCCGAACACCGACCTGACGAAGGGCAGCGGCGACGTGCTCGAAACCATCGCCGTCGCGCGCGCCAACCCGAACGTCATCTACACGGGCTCGCGGCAGGGCTGCGCCAAGGTGTCGCAGGACGGCGGCGCGACGTGGACTCCGGCCAATCAGTTCGAATGCCTGTCGGGCCTCCCGAACCGCGTCATCAAGAGCATCACCATCGATCCGGCCAGCACCTCGACGGCCTACCTGACCGTCTCCGGCTACGGATCGGGCCACGTCTTTCGGACGACGAACGCGGGCGCGTCGTGGACGGACATCAGCAACGACCTGCCGAACGTCCCCGCCAACGCCTTCCTCATCGATCCGCAGACGGCAACGACCTTCTACGTCGGCACGGACGTGGGCGTCTTCCGCTCGACCAACGGCGGCGCGTCTTGGGAGACGTTCAACACGGGGATGCCGCCCGCCGTCGTGACGGCCTTCGCCGCGCAAGCCGGCGGGCGCATACAGGCGGCGACCTACGGGCGCGGCGTGTACGAGCTGTCGGTCGTCGCCGACCCCGTAGTCCAGTTCAGCGCGGCGGGCGCGACCGTCGGCGAATCCGTCGGCCGCGCGACGCTGACCGTCACGCGCACGGGCAGCGCCGTGGGCGCGGCGGCGGTGGACTACCAGACTTCGGACTCGGACACTTTCACGGTCGGGTGCGCCGACTCCGCCGGCGCGCAGGGGTCGGCGTTCGCGCGCTGCGACTTCGCCACCGCCGTCGGCACGGTCACGTTCGCCCCCGGCGAGACGAGCAAGGCCGTCACGGTTCCGATCATCGACGACGCGCACAGCGAGGGGAACGAGACGTTCCGGCTCAGGCTGAGCAACGCCGCCGGCACGTCGCTCGGATCAATCACGGTCACGACCGTCACCATCACCGACAACGACGCGGCGGCCGTACCCAACCCGGTCGTCTTCTCGCACCCCTTCTTCGTCCGCCAGCAGTACCTCGACTTCCTCTCCAGAGAGCCGGACGCGGGGGGGCTCGCCGCGTGGCTCAACGTCTTGAACACCTGCCCGAACGTCAACGCCCCGCCGGGAGTCCCGTCGGGCTGCGACCGCATCCACGTCTCGGGCGAGGGCTTCTTCCGCTCCAACGAGTTCCGGCTCAAGGCGTCATACGCCTTCCGCTTTTACCGCGCCGCGTTCGGCCGCCTGCCCGAGTACGCGGAGATCGTCTCGGACATGAGCTTCGTCGCCGGGGCCACCGAGCAGGAGGTTTACGCGCGCCGCGCGCAACTGGCCGAACGTTTCACGGCCCGGCCCGAGTTCGCCGCCGCTTACGGCCCGACGACGAGCCAGCAGTACGTCGCGGCCCTGCTCGGCCGCTACCAGCTCCAGCAGGTGACGACGCCCGACCCGCAGCAGCCCGACACGGGCGCGAAGGTGACGCTCTCCGGCGAGGAGCTGGCGAACAGACTTAATGCCGGCGCGCTCACCCGCGCCCAAGTGCTCCGCGCGGTGGTGGACTCGGACGAGGTGGGGTCGGCGGAGTTCGACAACGCCTTCGTGGCGATGCAGTACTACGGCTATTTGCGCCGCAAGCCGGAGCCGTCGGGCTTCGAGGCGTGGCTGCGCGTCCTGCGGTCGGGCGACACCCGCACGATGGTCAACGGCTTCCTCAACTCCACCGAGTACAAGCTCAGGTTCGGCGCGAATTAGGCCGAGCGGGGGATGGCGACGCGGGGGCGGCCCGAAGGATTGCAAATTTCAGATTCGAGGGCTGAGGTTCTTCAAGCCGCGACCCGCGGCCGAAAAAGGGAAGGGGCGACGCTCAATCAAGAGCGTCGCCCCTTTCGTTCCTGCCGCGCCCCGGCGCGCGTCGTCCGCGTCCGCATTCGGGCCGCGTCAGTAGCTCCTGTCGTGGACGCTGACCTTCGAGAGCGAGAGCACGACGCGCATGGTCTGCGGCCGGCGGTCGATGGCGGCGGGCACGAAGGCCGGCGTGCGGCGCAGGGCGTCCTGCACGCGCGAGAGCATCTGCGGGTTGCGCGGCGACTGCATCACCTCGGCGACGGACGCGCTGCCGTTGCTGAAGACGTTGGCGACGATGGTGATGTCGTCGTCGTCGTCGCCCGTCCCGGCCGGCACGGTCATCACGCGGAACAGGTCGCCGCGCGGGTTCAGGCTCGGCGACTCGTTGCGGAACGAGCGGTGCGCGGCGAGGTCTTGGAGCGAGACCGGGTATTCGAGATCGAAGTCGCCGTTGCGAATCCAAGTGACGGAGTGCTCGTCGGGCGTCTCGCGCGCGGCGCGGGCCAGCTCGTGCAGCAGGCGGAACTGCGTGCGCAGCGCGCTCGTCAGCGTGAAGAAGAGGAGCACGGAGGCGAGCAGCCCGACCGTGTAGGGCATCAGCCGCGGCTCGATCCAGCGCGCGACCGCTTCGTAGAGCGGCACGGCGGGCCGCGCGCGGCGGGCCGCGCGCTCGAT
>DATCVD010000107.1:0-6141 GCA_036567125.1 Pyrinomonadaceae bacterium
CGCGGCGCGCGCGGCGACGAGCAGGAGGAGCGCGGCCGTTAGTGCGAGCGCGCCGGGACGGACGTTGGGCATGGCGTTTGTTGTAACTCCTTAACGGCGGGCGGGGGCGCGGCGAGCGCGCGGAGCGGGGGGGCTCGCGCTCGCGCTTCTCGGTCGGGCGAACAGGCGGCGATAGCCTACATGGCCCGCTCAACTGCACGCAAGCCGCAGGGTGAAGTTCCGAAACTAATCCGCCTGCGGCGCGCCCCCGCGCCCTCGCGGGCAACGGAACGGGTCGCACCCCGCGGCGTCGAAACCCGAAGACTTTCGGGCGGCGTGCGCGAAGCGTTATCCTCGGCCCCGAAGCTCGGACACCTGCCGGCGCGCGCGATCCCCCGCGCGGGTCGAAGACGATGCGGGTGAAAAAGGCGCGGCCGCCGCCCCGCTTCGCGGCGGCCCCGCGCGGTTTGCTCCGCGCCCCGCCGCTCCCTATAATCGCCTGCCGCTACGCAGTTTCACCCCCGCCCGCCGCGCGAGAAGTCTGAAACTTTTACGCGGCCGCGGTCGTCTTGAGACGTGTAGTTTCCGCAAAGCCAGCCCTCGTGTCTCCCGCGCGCGAAGGCCCCTTTCAGTCCACCGGCACACATCTGACAGAACGGAGATTTTTTATGAGGAAAAGGCTGCTGCTCGCGCTCCTCTTGGCCTTCACCGCGAGCGCCGCGCGCACCGCGATGGCTCAGGACAACAACCACTCGCCCAGCAACGAACCGCCCACGCCGCCCGTCGCCAAGAAGATCGCCAAGGCGCAGACCTTCCACGGCGAGGACATGACCGACCAGTACTTCTGGCTCCGCGAGAAGACCAGCAAGGAAGTCATCTCCTACCTCGAAGCCGAGAACGCTTATGCCGACGCGGTGACGAAGAACCTCGCGCCGCTCACCGACAAGCTCTACAAGGAGATCCTCGCGCGCATCAAGCAGACCGACCAGCAAGTCCCCTACCGCGAGAACGGCTACTACTATTACACGCGCACCATCGAGGGCAAGCAGTACCCCGTCTTCGCGCGCAAGAAGGGGTCGCTCGAAGCCCCGGAAGAGATCACGCTCGACGTGAACGCGATGGCCGAGGGCCACAAGTTCTACTCCGTCGGCAACTACTCGGTCTCCGAGGACGGCAACCTCTTGGCCTACTCGGTCGACACCACCGGCTTCCGCGACTACAAGCTCCACGTCAAAGACCTCCGCACGGGGAAGAACCTCCCGGACGACCTCGGCGTCGTCGTCTACGCCTTCTTCGCGCCCGACAACAAGACCATCTTCTACGGCCGGCAGGACAAGGCCAAGCGCCCCTACCAAGTCTGGCGGCACACGCTCGGCGAGCCGGCGGACAAGGACGTGCTGGTCTACGAGGAGAAGGACGAACTCTACCGCGCCTACGCTGGCCTCTCCCGCGACAAGCAGTTCATCACGATCAACGCGGGCAGCGCCAACAACAACGAGGTGCGCTTCATCCCGGCCGCCAACCCGGCCGCCGAGCCGAAGCTGATGCTCCCGCGCGCCGGGCTGCACGAGTACTACGTCACCTCGCACGGCAAGAACTTCCTGATCCGCACGAACGACAAGGGCCGCGGCTTCCGCCTCGTCTCCGCCCCCGTCTCCGACCCGCGCCCCGAAAACTGGAAGGAGATCATCCCGGCGCGCAAGGGCGTCACGCTCGAAGGGCTGGTGGTCTTCAAAGACTTCTACGTCGTCGCCGAGCGCGACCACGGCGTGCAGAAGCAGCGCGTCGCCGACTTCAAGTCGGGTAAGGAGCACTACCTCGAACACCCCGAGCCGGTCTACTCGGCCGGCGTCGGCTTCGCCGAGTTCGACTCGCCGGTCTTGCGCTACAACTACCAGTCGTTCATCACCCCTTCGAGCGTCTACGACTACGACATGCGGACGCGCAAGAAGACGCTCATGAAGCAGGTCGAGGTGCTGGGCGGCTACGATTCGTCGAAGTACAAGTCGGAGCGCATCGTCGCCACCGCGCCCGACGGCGTCAAAGTCCCGGTCTCGCTCTACTACCGCGCCGACCTGCGTAAGGCCGGCACGCCGCAGCTGCTCTGGCTCTACGCCTACGGCTCCTACGGCGCGCCGTCGAACGTCGGCTTCAGCTCCACCCGCCTCTCGATGATCGACCGCGGCTTCGTCTACGCCATCGCGCACATCCGCGGCGGCGGCGACCTCGGCAAGGAGTGGCACGACGAGGGCAAGATGCTGAAGAAGAAGAACACCTTCACCGACTTCATCGCCGCGGCCGAGCACCTGATCAAGGAGAACTACACGACCAAAGACAAGCTCGTTATCTCCGGCGGCAGCGCCGGCGGGCTCCTGATGGGCGCGGTCGTCAACATGCGGCCCGATCTGTTCAAGCTCGTCCTCTCCTACGTCCCGTTCGTCGACGTCATCAACACGATGTACGACGCCTCCCTGCCGCTCACCGCGCAGGAGTGGCTGGAGTGGGGCGACCCGAACAAGAAGGAGGAGTACGCCTACATGAAGTCGTACTCGCCGTACGACAACATCGCGGCGAAGGACTACCCGACGATGCTCATCCGCACGTCCCTGAACGACTCGCAGGTGATGTACTGGGAGCCGGCCAAGTACGTGGCGAAGCTGCGCGCGATGAAGACGGACAAGAACCCGTTGGTCTTCAAGATCAACATGGGCGCGGGCCACGGCGGCGCTTCCGGCCGCTACGACGCGCTCAAGGACACCGCCTTCGACTACGCCTTCGTCCTCTCGCACTTCGGCATCAACAACTGAGACACAGGAGCTAGGAGCTAGGAGCTAGGAGCTAGGAAAACAGTTCTTCCCTAGCTCCTAACTCCTAACTCCTAACCCTTACCCCTCGAAAAAGAATGTGGCCCACGGCGCGAGTCGTGGGCTATATTCTTGCGCGCCGCTCGTCCCAAAACGTCTCGACCCAAAGAGGAACCCGCCATGAGAAGAAGACTGCTGCGAGCCGCGCTCGCGTGTTCCGTCCTCCTCGCGCCGCTCCAGTCCGCCGGCGCGCAGACGACGCCCTTCCTGACGGACGAAGAGATCAGGATGCTCTCGAACGAAATCTCCGGCGACCGCTCCTTCGAGCACATCCGCTGGCTCTCGCACTGGCACAGGGACTCCGGCATGGAGGGCTACTTCAAGGCCGCCGACTACGTCGTCAACGCGGCGAAGGAGGCCGGACTCGAAGACGTGAAGTTCGTCGAGCAGCCGCTGCCGGGCGCGAACTACACGGCGCGGGCGGCCGAGCTGTGGATGGTCGAACCCGTCGAGGTGAAGCTCGCGGACATCGGCGATCACGCCGTCTATCTGGCCGACTACAGCCACGACGCCGACTTGACGGCCGAGCTGGTCTTCGTCGGCGACGGCTCGCAGGCGGCCGTCAAGGATTTGGACGTGGCGGGCAAGATCGTCCTGACGAGCGGCGGCCCCGGCGCGGCGGCCTTCAACGCCGTCTGGGCGAAGGGCGCGGCCGGCATCGTCGCCTACGCCCCCTCGGAGAGCAAGAGCACGCTCGACTTCCCCGACCAGATCGCTTGGTCGCGCGTGCCCTCGCCGCCCGCAGGCAAGCCGGGCACGTTCGCCTTCATCCTCCCGCCGCGCAAGGGCGAGATGCTGCGCCGCGTGCTCGAAACGAAAGGCATGCAGGACGTCTTCGCCACGGGCAAGCGCACGCAGGGCGGCCGCGTCGTCCTGAAGGCGAAGGTCGACACCGAGATGGGCGCAGCGCCCGGCCGCACCGGCTTCGTCGAGGGCTGGATTCGCGGCGCGTCGATCAGGGATCAGCAGATCGTTTTGACCGCGCACTTGCAGGAGGAACAAGGCTCGGCCAACGACGACGGATCGGGCTGCGGCAACCTACTCGAACTCGCCCGCACGTTTACGAAGCTCATCCGCGAGGGCAAGATGCCGCGCCCGCAGCGCGACATCCGCTTCTGGTGGACTGACGAAATCTACTCCGAGTACCGCTACTTCGCGGACTTCCCCGACGAGCCGAAGAAGCTCCTCGCCAACGTCCACCAAGACATGACCGGCGCGAATCAGGCTCTGGGGAGTCGCGTCCAGCACCTCATCTTCGCGCCGCACTCGCGCACCAGTTACCTCGACGCCGTCTTCGAGTCCATCGGAACCTACCTCGTCAACACCAACAACGGCTTCCTCGCCGCGAGCCGGCAGGGCGGACTCCCGCGCCCCTTCACCCGCCCGCTCTACTCGACGCGCGGCACGCGCCAAGGCTACAACGCGCGCTTCGTGCCCTACTTCGGCTCGTCCGATCACATGTGCTTCGTCGATGGCGTCGTCGGCGTCCCGGCCGTCGCCGCGATCAACTGGGACGACAACTACATCCACTCCTCGGACGACGACCTCTGGCAGATCGATCAGACGCAGCTCAAGCGCAACGCCTTCCTCGTCGGCTCCATCGCCTACTACCTCGCCAAAGCGAGCGCCGCCGACGTGCCCGCGCTCGCCGCCGAGACCTTCGCGCAGGGGCAGCGCCGCCTCGCCAACGATCTCCGTGTCGCGCTCGACATCCTGCGCGCCGGGAAGGACTCGCCCGAGGCCAGTTGGAAGAGCGCCTACGCGCAGATCGAGTCGGGCGGCAACCGCGAGCAGCGCGCGCTCAACTCGATCCACGTCTTCGTCGCGGGCGACGCCGCCGCCCGCCAGACCCTCGACACGCTGCTCTCGCGCTCGCGGCTGCGGATGGAAGATCACTTCGCCGACCTGCGCGCCTTCTACCGGCAGATGCACGGCCGCGCGCCCGCCGCCGGCCCGCTGACGCCGGAGGAGGCGGCCGCCTCGCGCAAAGTCCCGCAGAACGTCGCGTCGCTCAAGGACTACTTCGAGCGGCGCGGGCAGGTGCGCTCGCCCCAAGGGCTGCACGGCCTGATGCGCGACGAGGTCTTCAACTTCGTCAACGGCGAGCTGAGCTACTACGCCATCTACAAGGCCGTCCGCGCCGAGGCCGCCGCCGCCGGCTCGTGGTACTACGGCACGGTCACGCTCAAAGACGTGTCCGACCTGCTCGACGCGGCCGTCGCCGCCAAAGCGATCACGCTCAGGGAACAGTCACGGTGATCGCGTGCGCGGCCGCGACCTCCTCAAGGTCGCTCGACCAACTGCCCCCGCCCTAAGTCAGTCGGCCGACGGGAGCGGTTCGCGGCGGCGGCGCGCGCGTCACCGGCACGCCAAATTAAAAACGGGCGGCGGAATTTCTTCCGCCGCCCGTCCTGTTTCGTCGTGAGGCTAAGGCCGGCGCGCGGGCGAGCGCGTGGGGCGCGGCGGCGGGGGCGGCGCTTCGCCCTCCGTGGGCGGGGCCGCCTCCGGCCGGGACTTGCCGCGGCCGCGGCCGTTGCAGTACTGCTGCATCTCCTCGAAGAACTGCTGGCAGAACTGGTCGCCGCCGAGGTTGGCCTGCTCGCACTTCTCCTGCCGCCACGAGACGGTGCGCGTGAACTCCGTCGTGCCGGGCACGCCGTCGCAGAAGCCGGCCGCGCCTGTGCTCGTCTCAAGGCAGCTCTTCAGGAAGATGCGCATCTTGATGGCCGTCCCCATGCCGCGGTCGCGGCGGTAGCGGTCGAGCGCCTCGTTCATGCAGCGCCACTCGTCCGAGTCGCGGCCGAACGCCTCGCCCTCACCCCCCGACTGCTTCGCCGCCTCGATCATGTCCCTGCCGTAGTACTGGTAGAAGAAGTAGCTCCCGCCCCCGACGAGCAGGACGCCGAGCACCGCCGCGATGAGACAGCCGATGCCGACCTTTGCGGCCGTTGACGCCATAGTTGGCCTCCTTCGAGTCTGTGGAAGTCGTGAAACTACCTTCGCGGGCGGGCGGGCGGAAAGAGACGCGGCCCGCGCGTGTTCTAGTTACGCGCGGGCCGCCCGCAGGGTTTCAGACGAGGCGTTGAGAATGTGAGCGGGGAAGCGGTGGGCGATGAAAAACAGTTGTGCCTGCTTAACTGTTCACCGCCCGCCGCTCACTGTTTACTGCTCACTACCAATTCTCCCGCGCCCTCAAGCTCAGGACGACTTCCGAGCCGCGGCGCAGTTCGAGGTTGTCGCGGCCCTGCGCGTAAACCGAGCCCGCGCCCGCGGCCGCGCCGACGGCCGCGCCGATCCC
>DATCVD010000108.1:0-12422 GCA_036567125.1 Pyrinomonadaceae bacterium
GCCGCGCGACACGGCGTCACCGAACGGCTCGCGCTCGTCGCCTCCGACTGCTTCGCCGCGCTCGACGCGGCCGCGCATCAGTTCGAGATGATCGTCTCGAACCCGCCCTACATTGCCGAAGGCGACCTAGCCGCCCTCCAGCGCGAGGTGCGCGACCACGAGCCGCGCGTCGCGCTCACGCCCGGCGGCGACGGCCTCTCCGTCATCCGCCGCCTGCTCGCGGACTCGCCGCGGTTTCTCCGACCGGGCGGCCACCTCCTCTTCGAGATCGGCTTCAACCAGCACGAGGCCGTCCGGCGTTTGATCGACCCGCGCGTCTGGGCGACGCTCGGCATCCACCGCGACCTGCAAGGCATCCCCCGCACCGTCGCGCTCCGGCTCGGTTCGTGAGCGCGGCGCGCCGGCCGGCGCGACCGCCCCCAAAACGGCGCGCTAGTCGCCGCCCGGCGGCCGTGCTAGAATCCGAGCAAACCGGAGGTCAGAGGTTGGAGGTTAGGGGTCAGTGAAGAACTGATTTTTGCTAACCTCTGACCTCCAACCTCTAACCTCTGCCTTTTTATGGACAAATTCCGCATCACCGGGGGCAACAAGCTCAGCGGCCGCGTCTCGATCAGCGGCGCGAAGAACTCCGCGCTGCCGTGCATGGCCGCGGCGCTGCTGACGGCCGAAAGCGTCACACTGCACAACGTCCCGTACGTGCGCGACATCATCACGCAGGGCCGCCTGCTCGAAGACCTCGGCGCGCAGGTGCTGAGGCCCGAACTCCGCACGCACAAGATCAAGGCCGCCAACATCGAGCTGTTCGAAGCGCCCTACGATCTCGTCAAGACGATGCGCGCTTCGGTGCTCGCGCTGGGGCCCCTGCTAGCGCGCTTCGGCAAGGCGAAGGTCTCGCTGCCGGGCGGCTGCGCCATCGGCACGCGCCCGATCGATCTGCACCTCGAAGGCTTCAAGGTGCTCGGCGCGGAGGTCTCTCTGGAGTCGGGCTACGTCGTCGCGCGCGCGCCGGCCCGCGGGCGCTTGCAGGGCGCGGAAGTCCACTTCGACAAGGTGACGGTGACGGGCACGGAGAACCTGATGATGGCCGCCGCGCTCGCCGAGGGGCGCACCGTCCTGCACAACGCCGCGCGCGAGCCGGAGGTGGCAGACCTCGCCGAACTCCTCAACCGCATGGGCGCGCGCGTGCGCGGCGCGGGCACGCCGACCGTCACCGTCGACGGCGTCGAACACTTGGGCGCGGCCGAGCACACGATCATCCCCGACCGCATCGAGACCGGCACGTTCCTCGTCGCCGCCTGCATCACGAACGGCGAGCTTGAGATCAAAGACTGCCGGCCCGAACACTCGGCCATCGTCATCGCCAAGCTGCGCGAGGCCGGCGTGGAGATCGAGGAGATCAACCAGAACACGCTGCAAGTGCGCTGCGCGAGCGGCCGACTCAAGGCGCGCGACGTCGTGACCGAGCCGCACCCGCGCTTCCCCACCGACATGCAGGCGCAGTACATGGCCCTGATGACGCAGGCCACCGGGACGAGCCGCATCACCGAGACGATCTTCGAGAACCGCTTCATGCACGCCTCCGAGATGCAGCGCATGGGCGCGCGCGTCCAGATCAGCGGGCGCACGGCGGTGGTCGAAGGCCCGGCGCGGCTCGCGGGCGCGCGCGTGCAGGCGTCCGACCTGCGCGCCTCGGCCTGCCTCGTGCTCGCCGGCCTCGTCGCCGAGGGCGAGACCGTGGTCGAGCGCGTCTACCACATCGACCGCGGCTACGAGAAGATCGAGTCGAAGCTGAGGGCGGTGGGCGCGGGGATCGAGCGGGTGCGCGAGTCGGTGACGGCGCAGCTGCCGCCGCTCGCCGGGGTGGGGGCCGACTGAAACGTTTTTTTGAACCGAGCCGAAAGGATTGTGATTTAATAACCCTGATGCCAGAAGACAACTGCCTGTTCTGCCGAATGATCAACGGCGAGGTCGCCGCCGACGTGCTCTATCAGGACGCGCGCGCCGTCGCCATCCGCGACATCAACCCCCAAGCCCCCGTCCACGCGCTCGTCATCCCGAAGGAGCACGTCGAATCCTTGGACGAGATCGGGCAGCGCGACGAGGCGCTGATGGGCCACCTGATGCGCGTCGCCTCGCGCGTCGCCAACGAGCAGGGCTTGGCCGAGACGGGCTACCGCACGGTCGTCAACACGGGCGCGGGCGCGGGCCAGTCCGTCTTCCACCTGCACGTCCACGTCCTCGGCGGGCGCGATCTCGCGTGGCCGCCGGGCTAGGCGGCCGCCGCGCGCCATGCGGGCTTATTACCTACCTTTCGCCGTCGCGGTCGGCGGGAGCCTCCTCTACCACCTCTCGCAGAGATCGATCCCGAAGGGCGCGAACCCCTTCCACGCGACCGTCATCGCCTACGCGGTCGGGGCCGTCCTGTGCGCCGTCTGCGCGCGGCTGTACCCCGGCGGCAGTTCTTTCGTGGGGACGCTCAGGGGCGCGAACTGGGCGGTGTTCGCCGTGGGCGCGGCGGTCGTCGCCATCGAGGTGGGAGTCCTGCTCGCCTACCGCGCGGGCTGGCGCGTGAGCACGACGGCCGTCGCGGTCAACGTCGCGGTCACGGCGCTACTCGTCCCCCTCGGCGCGCTACTCTTCAAAGACGAGTTGCGGCCGCGCCACCTGCTCGGCCTCGCCTTCTGCGTCCTCGGCTTGATCCTCGTCGCCAAAGAGTGACGCTGCCGCCGCGGCCGTCGCGTCCGTGTGGCCCGCGCTCAGTCGCCCGCGCGCGCCACGTTCGTCGCCTCCTGCTCCGCCTGCTGCACCCTTTCTTCCTTCAACAGCGAAGTCTCGTAGCGGATGTCGCCGAGCAGCGTGTCGGCGACGGCCTTGACGAAGCCGAGGATGGCCGGGCCGAGGACGATGCCGGGGATGCCGAAGGTGTACACTCCGGCGACGAGGGCGACGAGCATCCAGTAGAAGTTGAAGCGGTGCGACCCCGAAGCGGCGAGGCGCGGGCGGAGCAGGAGGGAAGAGCTGACGGTGATCATCACGCCGACGGTGAAGTAGATCGCGGCCGCGGTGGGCGCGTCGCGGAAGACGAGCAGGTAGATGCTGATCGGGATGTAAATCAACCACTCGCCGACGAGCGGGAAGAAGCCCGTCAGGAACGTGACGATGGCGAGCACGAGCGCGAGCGGCACGTCGAAGACGACGTTGAGGACGAAGATGACAACGCCCTTCAGGGCCTGATCGATGAAGACCGCCTGCAGCGCGCCGCGCAGCGCCCCGCCGACGTTCTTCACCAGCTGCTCGTAGAGCGGGTGGAACTCGCCGGGCACGCGCAGCTTGACGTAGGCCGCGAGCCTGACGCGCTGCGTCAGCACGTAGAAGACCGTGAAGAAGAAGACGGTGAGCGAGGCGAGGATGAGCGGCGCGCGCAGCCTGAGCTCTTCGACGGCCGCGGCCGAGCGCGTGACCGCCTCGGCGAAGGCGACTTCGAGTCCGGCGCGCGTGCCCTGCCGGCTGACGGGGACGTAGCGCTCGACGCCCGCGCTGATCGCCTCGATGATCTGCGACTGCCGGTCGCGGACGACCTCCGAGTAGCCGGACAGCTCGTACCAACTGTAGCCGACGAGCGCGGCGAGCGGCACGACGATGAGCGCGATGGTGATGAGCGCGCTGCCCGCCCGCGCGCGCAGACGCCTTTCCAGCCACTCCTGCACGGGCAGCAGGTACACGGCCGCGACCACGCCGAGCAGCAGCGCGACCAAGACCTTGCCGACGAGCGCGACGAAGAGCCAGACGGCCAAGACGACCGCCGCCGCATAGACGACGACGCGCTTGGCGTCCTCGACCGTCAGCTCGCTCAGCCGCCTTGTGTCGCCGTTGTTCGGCATCGCGGGCGCTCGGCGTTCGCTCAGTGGAGCGAGGGGTAGCGCGCGAGCAGGCGGTCGAAGGCCGTGAGGTCGAGCGGTTTTTCGAGGCACTCAAGCGCGCCCGCGCGCAGGGCGCGCGCCTTCCAGTCGCCGTTGCACTGCGCGGAGACGGCGACGATCGGGATGTCCTGCGTCTCGCGCCGCGAGCGGATGCGGCGCGTGGCCTCCCAGCCGTCGAGGACGGGCAGGTTCAAGTCCATCAGGATCAGATCGGGGTGCTCGCTCGCGGCCAACTCGACGGCCTCCTGCCCGTTCGTCGCCTCGGCCGTCTCGCAGCCCTTCATCTGAACCATCATCCGCAGCAACTCGCGCGTGTCGTCGAAGTCTTCGACAATAAGAACCTTCATCCGGGCACACTCCGGCGGGGAAAGCTTTATGAATGCTAGAACGGGGGAACGGGGAACTGCCGAGATGTTAGAGCCTTTCGCGCCGCGCGTCCAGCCGGGCGCGGGAAGGACGGTTTTCAGCTTTGAGTTTTCAGTTTTCGGCAAAGCAATCCGCCTTAACTGAAAACTGAAAACTGAAAACTGAAAACTCAAAACCGTCTCAGCGGATGCGGGTGGTGAATTGGACGCTGCCGGCGTTGTTCGGCGCGGCGTGCGAGAGGCTGCCGGTGAAGACCCAGCGGACGTGCGTCACGGTGCGGTCGTAGCCGGCGGGCGCTCCGCCGCCGCCGGAGGTGGGCGGGGTGGTGACGAAGTTCGCGCCGTTGTCGTAGGAGTAGTGGAAGGCGACGGCCAGCCCCGTCGTGCCGAGGCTCGCGCCCGCCGAGCCGACCTTGAAGTCGGTGCTCGCCGGGACGGGGTCGGTGATGTAGAAGGACTGCGCCGCCGAGCCGCCCGTGTTGGCGAACTGGATCACGTAGGTGATGTCCGCGCCGGGCTGCTGCGGCGGGAGCGAGGGCGGCGGGTCGCAGCTCTGGCCGGGGAACGTCTTGCACAGCGCGACGTGGGGCGGCGCGGCGACGTTCAGGGCCGCGCTCGCCTGATCGTCCTCCGCCGGGTCGTTGTTGTTCGGCGTCGAGTCGGGGTCGGGCTGATCGGAGGACGAGACCTGAGCGGTGTTCGTGATGGTGCCGGGGGCCGTGACGCGCGCGATGATCTCCATCGTGGCGCTCACGCCACTGGCGAGGCCGCCGACCGACCAGACGCCGGTCGTGTTGTCGTAAGTGCCGGCGCTCAGGTTCACGGAGATTAGGGTGAGGCCGGCCGGGACGGGGTCGGAGACGGCAACGTTCGTCGCGCCCGACGGCCCGGCGTTCGCGAGCGTGACGGTGAAGATCACCTGCTGGTTGAGGCCGGGCGAAGCGTTGTTGACGGTCTTCGTCAGGCCGAGGTCGGCGGCGGAGACGATTGTCGTCGGGTCGTCGTCCGAGTTGTTGGCCGGTGAGATGTCGCCGCCGCCGGAGACGGCGGCCGTGTTGGTGACGCTCGCGGCGGCCGTTTGCAGGACGTTGACGGCGACCGTGATGTTGGGGTAGCTCGCGCCGGCGGCCAGCGCGTTCGAGCGCGTGCAGGTGACGGTCTGCGCGGAGATGCCGCACGTCCAGCCGTTGACGAGGCCGACGGGGCCGGTCGGCGCGAGGCCGGCGGGCAGGGTGTCGGTGACGGTGACTGCGCCGCTCGTCGCGCCCGTCCCGGTGTTCGAGACGGCGATGGTGTAAGTGCCGGTCGAGCCGCGCGTGAAGTCGCCGGCGTGCGACTTGACGATGCCGAGATCGGGGACGAGGTTGATCGCGGTCGTGTCGGTCGCCGAGTTGTTGTTCGCGCCGGCGCGCGACGGGTCGTTGGGGTCTGTGACGCCGGAGGCGGGCGTCAGAATCTGCGCGGTGTTCGAGAGCGTGCCGGTGGCGGTCGCCGAGAGCGTGCCGGTGATCGTGTAGGTGACGGACGAGTTGGCGGGCAGGTTGGCCGTCGTCGAGATCGAGTTGCCGGAGCCGGAGGGCGCGCCGCAGGCCGCACCATTCGTCGCCGAGCCGCAAGTCCACGTCACGCCGGAGAGCGCGGCCGGGACGGAGTCGGTGAAGATCGATCCCGTCGAGGCGTCGGGGCCGGCGTTGCTGACGACGACCGTGTAGGTGACGGTCTGGCCGGGGTTGGCGCTCGCGAGGCCGTCGGTCTTGGTGACGCCGAGGTTGGCGTTGAGCGTGACGGTCGAGTTGTCGGAGGCCGAGTTGTTCGTCGTGTTCGAGTCGGTCAGCCACGCGGGGACGGCGACGGCCGCGGTGTTCGTGAGCGTGCCGGTCGCGGCCGAGGCGGAGATCGTGCCCGACACGGTGTAGGTCGCCGTGTCGCCGGCTTCGAGCGTGGCGCTCGTCGAGATGCTGTTGCCCGAACCGCTGGCGGCGGCGCACGAGGAGCCGGACGAGGCGGCGCACGTCCACGTCACGCCCGTGACCGCGGCCGGGACGGTGTCCGTGACCGTGCCGGTGACGCTGTAGGTTCCGAGGTTGGTGACGACGACGGTGTAGGTGACGGGGCCGCCGCGGTAGAGGGTCGTCGCGTTGTCGGTCTTCGTGATCGAGAGGTTGGGCGCGGGCACGTTCGCGCTGGCGAGGTCGCCCGTCACGGTCGTGCCGCCGCCGACCGCGGCGAAGGTGGTGGCCGTGAGTGAGGGCAGCGTGATGCGGTAGAGGGTGCTGGGGTTCTGCGTCTGGATGAGCAGGCGGCCCGCGGAGTCGGGCGCGAGGCCGAGCGTGCCGGGTGTGGCCCCGCCGGGGAAGGTGACCGTGCCGACGAGCGTGGCCGCGCCGCCGGCCGTCGTGGCGCTGTAGAGCTGCCGGTTCTGGTTGATGACGTAGAGCGTGTTGCCGACGAACGTCATGTCGCCGCCGTTGCCCGTGCCGGTGACGTTCGGGCCGGCCGTGGCCGCGCCCGTCGTCTGGTTGACGGTGTAGAGCCGGTCGTTGTCCGCGCCGCCGCCGCCCGACATGTAGTAGAGGACGTTGCTGCTGCTGAAGGCCATGCGGAAGCCGCTGCCGACGCCCGCGCCGAGCGTGCCCAAGAGGACGGGGGCGACGCCGGGCGTCGCCGGGTTGAAGCGGTAGACCGCGCCGTTCGAGCCGCCGGCGGCGTTGATGGCGTAGAAGATCATCCCGTCGGACGGGCGCTGCGCGAGCGTGGCCGCGTTGCCGCCGGGGTAGCCGGTATAGACGAGCCGCTCCGTCCCCGTCGTCGTATCGACGACCCAGATGTTGTTGCTGCCGGCGGCGGCGTTGCCGCGGATGTGGTAGACGGCCGTTTGCGCCGCGGCCGCGGCCGACGCCAAGCACAGCACGACCGCGGCGGCAATGAGCCGCGGCGCGGTGAAGCTGCTGTGCGAAGTCGTCGATTTCAAGCTCCGACCCCCCGTTGGCCGCCCGCCATCTTAGCGGACTTTGACGGTGAAGGAGACGGCGGCGGTCGCGCCGGCCGGGATGTTGGCGGTGAACGTCCAGCGGACGTAGGTCACCTGCGGGTCGTAAGTGCCGGTAGGAGCGTAGGCGGTGAACGGGTTGGGGACGGGCGGCGGCTCGCCGGCGACGCGCGCGGCGTTGGTGAAGGCCACCGTCGGCGCGGCGATGCCGCTCGTGCCGGGATCGAACGTGACCGAGCCGACCTTGAAGTCGGTGTTCGCGGGGATGATGTCGTAGAGCGTGAGGTTGCGCGCGGGCGAGCCGCCCTCGTTCGTGATGCGGATGACGTAGGTGATCTCCGCGCCGGGCAGTTGCGGCGGGAGCGACGGCGCGGGGTCGCAGGTCTGGCCGGGGAACGTCTTGCAGAGCTTGAGGCTCGGCAGGCCGAGGACGTTGACGGTGGAGGTGGCCGGCGCGTTGTCCGCGGGCGCGGGCGTCGTGTCGATCTGCGTGTAGTCGATGAAGGCGACGGCGCTGTTGACGTATGCGCCGGCCGTCATGGGCATCGTCATCCGGTAGGTCAAATCTCTCGACTGCCCGGCGGGGACGGTGAACGCTCCCGTCCAGTTGAGCTTGCCGCCGGACTGCGTCGGGTTTGCGATGGCCGCGCCGTTGAAGGTCGACGAGTTGGCGACGTAAGCGGGCGCGGCGGGCGCGGCGGGCGGCGTGTCGGAGAATTCGGTCAGCGTGTAGTCCGTGCCGCCCGTGTTGGTCGCGCGCAGGGTGTAGGTAACGTCGGTTCCGACGAGCGTCGAAGACGTGCTCGCGGTCTTGCTCAAGGTGAGCTGCGAGGGGAGGACGGTGATGTTGAGGGTGGGGCCGGAGGCGTAGTGGAAGCTGCCGCCGGAGAAGTCGAGGATGAGCGAGCCGGCGACGACCGTGCCCGTCGCGCCTAAAATCTTGACGGTGTAGGTGGTGCTGACGCTGCCGCCGACCTTGCCGCCGGGGAAGTTGGCCGGGCCGGTGCAGGAGCGGTAGTTCGGGAGTGTCGGGTTGGTCTGCCAGCCGCAGGCGTCGGCGTAGAACTTGTCGTTGGTCGCGCCGGGCGTGCTGTAGGTGGCCGAGACGGCGAGCACTTGGTAGGTGACGTTCGAAAGGTTGAGGAAGCTCTCCAACTGGTTGTAGGCCGTCGAGGTGTTGGCGTTGATCGTGTAGTTATAGACCTGCCCGACGAAGACGGAGGTCGGGCCTTGGATGCTGTCAACGTCGTTGCGCCCCTGCGAGAGCAGCTTTTCGACGTACAGCTCGCGCGGCCGGGGCGTCGAGAAGGTCGGCGTGCCGTCGGCGCGGGCGGTGATGTAGTAGCGGCGGGTCGTGAAGTAGGCGTTGGAGTTCCGCGTGACGGTGATGGGGTAGTAGAAGTCTACGCACCCGCCCGGCGCGAGCGAGCGCCACAGGATGACGCTCGTGCCGTTCAGGTTGATGAAGGTGTTCGTGGTCTCCCAGAAGAACTCCGAGCGGATGTTGTCGAGCCGCGCCGCGCTCGTGTTGCAGACCCGCACGCCGGTCTGGAAAGTGTCCGGCCCGTCGGTGACGCGGTTGCTGTCGAGGCCGATGATGTTCCAAGTGGTCGGCGTGATCGAGAGCTGCGCGTGCGCGCTCTGCCACCCCAAGACGACGAGGAGCAGGACGGGCAGCAGCGCGAGGCGGACGAAAAGTTGACCGCGGCGGCTGTGGCCGCCCGCGCCCGAATTTTCGCCGACGATGTTAACGTTTTGCCTCATTAAGCCTCTCGCCGTGACCCCCAACGTTTCGCACTGCTGACTCTCTGATCGTTTAAGACCCGCCCGGCTAAGGCTTGCCGGGCGGCGGCGCGTCGGCGGGCGGCCCGTCGGGCTTCGAGTCCGCGGACCTGTTCTCGCTCGAAGTCGCGGCGGTCGTCGTCGCGGGCGCGAGGCCGTCGGCCGAGGTGCCGAAGAGGTCGAAGAGGCTCGACAGCTTGGTCGAGACGGTGAAGTACCAGCCGCGCGGCTGCGCGGGCACGAGGCTGCCGGCCGGCTCGGCGGCCGCGGTGAAGTTGTAGCCGAGTCCGAGGCGGATGTCGGGCAGTATCCAGTAGCCGAACTCGGTGCCGAGCGAGGTGCGGCGCGTGCGCGTCGAGGGCTGCGAGAGCACGCGCGCCTCGGCGGCCACGTCGAAGGCGCGGTGCAGGCGGCGCTGGAGTCGGAGCTGGGAGACGTAGGTCAGCGCCTCGGTCGGCAGGAGCCCTTCGCGGCTGTCGGAGCCGAACTTCAAGGCGAAGCGGCCGAACAGCTCGGTGTCCTTGAGCGGCTGCCAGAAGGCGTCGGCCGAGAGGATGTCGGCGCGCTCGACCGAGCCGGCGCGGCCCTCGAAGCCGGACTGCGCGAGCGAGCGGCGCGTGTAGCTGAGCAGGACGGCGTGGCGGTCGGAGTTGAGCGGGCGGAAGGCGACGGCCGCCGTGCCGAGCAGCGACTCCTGCTCGCGGCCGCCGAAGTGCGTGCGCGACCACTGGAAGCGCGCGAGCGTCGTCGTGTTGTCGCCGATGCGGCCGGCTGCGCCGAGCGTGAGTATCTGGCCGAGTCCGCCCTGCTGGTTGCGCAGCTCGTAGCGCGCCGAGGTGCGCAGGTCTTCCGTCGGCAGGTAGGAGACGCCGAACGCGCCGGCCGTGAAGCTCTCCCCGAGGCCCGCGATGTGGAAGCCGTGCTCGAAGCCGAGGTCGAACGCGAACTCCTTGCCGACCGGCAGGCGGTTCTGCAAGCCGATGACGGCGAAGCTGTCCGTGCCGGCGATGCCGTTCTCCAACTGGTAGCGGCTGACGACGCTCGTGTACTTGCTGAGCCGCGTCTCGACGCCGATGGCCGTCTCGCGGCGCGAGTTGGTCAGGGAGAAGCCGGTCTGCGCCGTGTCGCTGATGGGCACGATGGGCGCGGAGGCGAGCCGCTGCGTGAAGAAGATGCTGGTCGCGTCGCTCCAGCGGTAGCGCGCGGCGAGCGTGGTCTGATCGGGGAAGGTCGGGTCGGCTTCCGCCAAGTTCTGCTCGCGCTTGACCGAGAGTTCCAGCTTCTCGACGGGGCGGTACTGCGCGCCGACGGTCAGGAGGTGCGAGTTGGTCGCCTGATCGGAGACGGCGTCGGAGAGGTGGCGGTAGTCGTAGCCGGCGAAGAACTGAAGCTTCTCGCCGACGGATTCCGTCCAGCCGAACGAGACGGTGTTGCGCTCGTTGTCGACGTTCGACGTGCGGTTGCGCTCGTTCGTGAAGCCGAAAGTGAGCGCGCGCGTGCGCGACGGCTTGAGATCGACCGAGGTGCTCAGGCGGCGGGAGCCGGGCGCGACCGTCGCGCCGAACGGGTTGAAGAAGCCCTCGTCGGCCCGCGCGTACTCGGCGCGCAGGACGCCCTCGTAAAGCCCGAACGGCTGCATGAGTTCGAGCCGGTAGGCGCTGCCCCCGGCGTGGCGCTCGCCCGCGCCGCCGAAGAGGTTGCCGGCCGTCGCCAGCTCGCCGCGCGAGTTGGCGTACTCGAACTTGAGCCACCCGCGATTCCACAGCTCCTTCTCGCCGTCCAGCCCGCCCAAGCGGTACGAGCCGAACTCGCGCTGCCGCTGATCGACGTAGGAGAGGCCGAGCCGGAGGCCGAGGCTTGAGAACCGCTTCGACGCGCGGCCCGTGTAGACGGCCGAACTCATCCCCGCCGCGCGGTGCTCGTAGGTGACGACGACCTGCACGAGGTTGAGATCGTAGTCGAAGGCCGAGATCGAGCGGAGGAAGAAGATGTGGCCGGTCAGCGGATCGAGGTTGTAATCGACCGAGCGCGCCAGCGGCTCGCGCGAGATGATGCGCTCGGGGTTGCGGCGGTCGCGCACTTCGAGGACGACCGACTCCGAGCCTTGCAGCACGTCCGCGTGCGTGAGGGAGACGAGGCCGAGGCGCGAGGCCGGGAACACGTCGCGGGCGAAGGCCGTGTCGGGGCGCGCGCCGGTCGCGGTCAGGAAGTCGCCCCGCGAGTTTTCGAGGTGGACTTTGACGCCCGTCAGCCTGCGCGCGTAGCCGGCGAGCGCCGTCTCGTTCATGTCGGCCTCGAAGTCGCCGAACATCGCGTAAGAGCGGCCGCGGTCGACGCGCGCGTAGAGTTTCGAGTTCGACTCGGCCTCGTCGAAGCGCGTCGACGAGTCGCCGAAGACGGGGTAGACGCGGTCGAGCGGGTCGAGCTGGAACAGGCGGTCGCGGCCCATCGTGCGGTTCAGGGAGCGCTGCGAGTCGTAGGCCAGCGTGACGAGGTTCTGGCCGAAGACGGGGCCGCGGTAGAAGAACTCGATGTGGCTGCGGAACGATCCCGTGTCGCCGCGCAGCACGTTCTCCGGCGCGGCCTTGCCGAACGAAGCCTCGGCCAGCCCGACCAGAATCGTCGGCCGCAGCTCGGCCGTGAAGCGCAGGCGCTTCTCCGTCTCGACCTCGCCGAGCTTGGCGAGCAGCTCGGCCTGCCCGACCGCGCCGCCGGAGACGAGGCGCGCGACCGCCTCGCCGCCGCGCAGGTTCAACGACAACTGCGCGGGCTGGCGGTTCTGTTCGTCGGCTAACCGGTCGGGCGCGTCGAAGCGCGAGGCGTCGTCCGCCTTCAACGTCTTCTGCGTCTCGGCCGCGTCCGCGAGCGCGCGCTCGAAGTGGCCGCCGGTCGTCGAGAGGCTGACGAGGCCGTCGGCCGCCGGGTTGCCCCACTCGTCGAAGGCGCGCACGCGCACGAGCACCGAGTCGCGCCCGCCGGCCTGAAGCTCCTCGCGCTCCGAGGCGATCTCAAGGCGGCGCGCCGGGCCGCGGCCCATCACGACGAACTCGACGGGCTTGCCCGAAGCCGCGCCCGCTGAATCGACGGCCGTCGCGCGCACCGAGTTGCGGCCCGGCCGAAGCTGGAGGCCGACGAACTTGTAGGTCGAGACGTTGTTGCGGTGATCGACGCGGCGCTCGCCGACGTTCTGCGCCGAGACCTTCGCGCCGTTGACTTCGAGCGCGGCCGACCAGTCCTTCGCCACGCGCACGACGACCTGCATCGCCGGCTGCATCACGACCGCGCCCGCGGCCGGGCTGACGACGACGACGTCGCCCGGCGCGACGGCCGCGAGCGTTTCCGTCGCCTCGACTTCGTAAGTGCCGG
>DATCVD010000109.1:0-5684 GCA_036567125.1 Pyrinomonadaceae bacterium
GCCTCCAGCCGGTACTGGCCGAGCCAGCGGCCGCTGAGATCACTCATATCGATCCGCTACGCCGGGCGGCCCGCCGCCCGCGCGCGCGCCGTGGGCGAGATCATCCGGATGTGCGAGCGCGCGAACGTCGTCGGCGCGGGCTTCCATCAGGCGGGCGCGCGCGCCGCGGGCTCGGCCACGAAGAACGGCAACTTCTACTTCGGCCGCGAGACGGACGTGAGCCTCTCCGTCACCGCGCGCACGAAGGACGGGACGGGTTCGGGCTACTTCCAGCGCGGCCACTTCGACGCCGCGCAGTTCGACCCCGCCCGCATCGCGCGCGAGAGCATCGCGAAGGCCACGGGGTCGCGCTCGCCCCGCCAACTCGACGCGGGAACCTACACCGTCGTCCTCGAAGCGCAGGCCGTCGGCGACCTCTTCAATCTCGGCTTCGACGCGCGCAGCGCCGAGGAGGGGCGCAGCAGCTTCTCCGCCCCCGGCGGCAAGACCCGCGTGGGCGAGCGCGTCTTCGACGAGCGCGTCTCGATCTACAGCGACCCGTGGCACCCGCAACTGCCCGCGTCGGCCGCCGCGCAGGGCGGCATCCCGGCCGAGAAGTTTTTCCTCGTCCGCGGGGGCACGCTCGAAAACCTCGTCTACTCGCGCTTCTGGGCCAAGCAGAAAGGGCGCGGGCCGACGCCCGGCCCGGTCAACCTGATCCTCGAATCCGCGGGCGAGGCGCAAAGCCTCGAAGAGATGATCCGCACGACCGCGCGCGGCCTGCTCGTCTCCCACTTCTGGTACATCCGCCCGGTCGATCCGCGCACCGCCCTGTTCACGGGGCTGACGCGCGACGGCGTGTGGCTCATCGAGAACGGGCGGGTTCAGCACCCGGTCAACAACTTCCGCTTCAACCAGAGCGTCATCCGAATGCTCGCGCCCGGCAACCTGCTGGCAATCGGCCGGCCCGAGCGCGTCGGCGCGGGCAACAACGTCTCCCTGCTCCCGCCGCTCAAAGTGAAAGAGTTCAACTTCACGTCGAAATCCGAAGCGGTGTGAGAATTAGCCGTTAGCTCTTAGCTGTTAGCTGTTAGCTGTTAGCTGTTAGCAAAACCGAAGGCGCGGGGCGGCCCATCACAACTGCCCCGCCCTTTCGGCGGCACACACCCGCGCGCCTTCTGCTTACCATCGCGCCTTCCGCCTTCCGCCTTCTGCTTTCTGCCTTCCGGCTAACAGCTAACAGCTAATCGCTAACAGCTAATAACTGATAAACTCCCCGGCCATGACGAGGCTGCGCGCACTCCTGTTCACGTCAATCCTTCTCGCGTCCTGCGTCCCCGTCGAGCAGAGTCAGACGCCGAGCGGCGCGCGCCCGGCCGCGTCGCCGTCCGCCGCGCCGCTGCAAGACCTGACGCGCTACGTCGATCCGTTCGTCGGCACGGGCGGGCACGGCCACACCTACCCCGGCGCGACGCTGCCGTTCGGCATGGCGCAGCTCAGCCCCGACACGCGCCTCACCGGCTGGGACGGCTGCTCCGGCTACCACCATTCAGACTCGGTCGTCTACGGCTTCAGCCACACGCACCTGAGCGGCACGGGCGTCTCCGACTACGGCGACATCCTCCTGATGCCCACCGCCGGCGAGCCGCGCCTCGAAGCGCTCGGCCCCGAAGGCGACACGAAGGGCGGCTACGCCTCGCGCTTCTCTCATGCGAACGAGCAGGCCCGCCCCGGCTACTACTCAGTCCGCCTCGAAGACGAAAACATCCTCGCCGAGCTGACCGCCACGCCCCGCGCCGGACTCCACCGCTACACCTTCCCCGGAGGCGCGCGCCCCGGCGTCACGCTCGACCTCCGGCACCGCGACAAGGTGCTCGACTCGCGCCTGCTCGTCACGAGCGACCGCCGCGTGGAGGGCTACCGCAGGTCTGAAGGATGGGCGCGCGATCAGATCGTCTATTTCGCCGTCGAGTTCTCGCGCGCCTTCAACGAGCACGCCGTCGCCGAAGGCGCGGGCGCGCCCGCGCGCACGAACGCCGCGCGGGGGACGAGCCTGCGCGCCTCCTTCCGCTTCGACGCGCTCACGCCGGGCGGGCCGCTCCTCGCGCGCGTCGGCATCTCGGCGGTCAGCGCCGAGGGCGCGCGCAGGAATCTGGAAGCCGAGATCTACGACTGGGACTTCGAGCGCGTCCGCGCCGACGCCGACCGGGCGTGGAACGAGGAGTTGAACAAGATCGTCGTCGCGGGCGGGACCGAGGGCCAGCGCCGGAACTTCTACACCGCGCTCTACCACGCGATGCTCGCGCCGAATTTGTTCACGGACGCCGACGGCCAGTACCTCGGCCGCGACCTGAAGCCGCACCGCGCCGAGGGCTTCACCAACTACACCGTCTTCTCGCTCTGGGACACCTTCCGCGCCGCCCACCCGCTCTACACGATCATCGACCGGCGGCGCACGCGCGACTTCGTCAACACCTTCATCGCGCAGCACGAGCAGGCGGGCCGCCTCCCCGTCTGGGAGCTGTGGGCCAACGAGACCGACACGATGATCGGCTACCACGCCGCCTCCGTGATCGCCGACGCCGCCGCGAAGGACGTGGGCGGCTTCGATCTCGAAAAGGCTTTCGCCGCCATGCGGCACAGCGCCACGCTCAAACACTTCGGCCTCGGCGCGTACGCGGAGCGCGGCTACATCAGCTCCGAGGACGAGCCGGAGTCGGTCTCGAAGACTCTGGAGTACGCCTACGACGACTGGTGCGTCGCGCAGGTCGCGCGCCTGCTCAAGCGCGAGGATGACTACCGGCACTTCGCGCGCCGCGCGCAGTCTTACAAAAACCTCTTCGACCCGGCGACCGGCTTCATGCGCGCCCGCCGCAACGGCCGCTGGGCGGAGCCGTTCGACCCGCGCGAGGTCAACTTCAACTTCACCGAGGCCAACGCGTGGCAGTACGCCTTCTTCGCGCCGCACGACATCGCGGGGCTCATGGAGTTGATGGGCGGCGAGGAAGCCTTCGCCCGCAAGCTCGACGCGATGTTCGCCGCCGACCCGCGCACCACCGGAAGAGAGCAGGCCGACATCACGGGCCTCATGGGCCAGTACGCGCACGGCAACGAGCCGAGCCACCACGTCGCCTACCTCTACAACTTCGCCGGCCAGCCGTGGAAGACGCAGGCGCGCGTGCGCCGCATCATGGACGAGTTTTACCGGCCGACGCCCGACGGCCTCATCGGCAACGAGGACTGCGGTCAGATGTCCGCGTGGTACGTGCTCTCGGCGGCCGGCTTCTACCCGGTCACCCCGGGGTCGCCCGTCTACGCCACGGGGTCGCCGCTCTTCGACGAGATTCGCTTCAACCTTGAGAACGGCGAGGCGTTCACCGTCCGCGCCCTCAACCAGTCGCCGCAGAACGTCTACGTCCAGTCCGCCACGCTCGACGGACGGCCCTACACGAAGTCCTTCATCACGCACTCCGACATCATGCGCGGAGGCGAACTCGTCTTCACGATGAGTGAGCGACCCAACACGCGCTGGGGCACTGGCGCGGGCGACTCGCCCGTCGCGGCGATTCAGGACGAGTTGATCGTCCCAGCGCCCGCGTTCACGACCGCCGCCGATACCTTCCGCGAGAGCCTCCCGGTCACGCTGCGCGCGGCCGCGCGCGATCTGAAAATCTTCTACACGACCGACGGGAGCGAGCCGACCGAGAACTCGAAGCCCTACCGCGCGCCGTTCCGCATCGTCGAGCCGACCACGGTCAAGGCCGTCGCCTACGGCGCGGGCGGCGCGCGCAGCCCCACCGTCGCCGCCGTCTTCCGCCGCGTGCCGAACGACTGGCGCGTGCGCCTGCTCTCTAGCTACAGCCCGCAGTACACCGGCGGCGGCGACCTCGCGCTCGCGGACGGCGTGCGCGGCGGAAAAGATTTCCGCACCGGCGCGTGGCAGGGCTATCAGGGGCAGGACTTCGAGGCGGTCGTCGATCTGGGCCGGCCCGGGCCGGTCGCGCGCGTCGGGGCGGGATTCTTGCAGGACTCGCGCTCGTGGATTTGGATGCCGCGCGAGGTCGTGTTCGAACTGTCAGAAGACGGGCAAAACTTCGAGCAGGTCGCACAGATTACGAACGACGTTTCGGATCGCGCCGAGGAAGTCCTGACGAAAGACTTCGCGCTCGCCATCACGCCCCGCCGCGCGCGCTACGTCCGCGTCCGCGCGAAGACTTACGGCCGCATCCCCGACTGGCACGCGGGCGCGGGCGGCAGCGCGTGGATTTTCATCGACGAGATCATCGTCGAATGAAGGCCGGCACGCACGAGCGGCCGGCCCGCGAAGAAGATTCACCACAGAGACACGGAGGACGCGGAGGGGGCGCAGAGATGTTCAAGTCTCTGCGCCCCCTCCGCGTCCTTTGCGCCTCCGCGGTGAGTTGACTTACCGACTCACACGACTGAAGGCTAAGCGTGCTACTCGCGGTCTGCGACTTGGCGGTCGCCGCCCGCGCGCAGCTGCTTGAGCAGCTCCTGCACGGCCGTCTCAAGCTGCGGGTCGCGGCCGGCGAGCACGTCCTCGGGCTTGTTCTCGACGTGGATGTCGGGCGGCACGCCGAAGTTCTCCATGTTCGTCCGCCCCTTGTCGTTGAGGTAGACGCCGACGCCCGGCGTGCGCACGGTCGAGCCGTCGATCAGAGAGTAGCTCCCCGTGCCGATGACCGCGCCCGCGGTGGGCGTGCCGATCACTTTGCCGAGGCCGAGCGCGCGGAAGCCCGCCGGGAACATCTCCGCGTTCGAGGCCGAGCGCCAGTTCTGGAGGACGACCTTCGGGCCGAAGAAGCCGGCGAGCGGGCGCGTGGTCGCCTCCGTCCCGCGCGGCTGCCAGACCTGATACTGGCGCTGGACGAGGATGGCGAGCAGCTCCTGCTCGATGTTGCCGCCGCCGTTCCAACGCTGGTCGATGACCATCGCCTCCTTGTTGCGGTACTCGCGCAACTCCTTCTCGAAGCGGCGCAACGACGGCTGGTTCATCCCCTGAATGTGCAGGTAGCCGACCCGCCCGCCCGACAGCTTATCGACCATCTCGCGCCGCTGCTTGACCCAGCGCTCGTAGCGCAACTGGTTGAAGTTGCCCTGCGAGGTCGGCTCGATGCGCGTGCGCCACGCGCCTTCCTCGGTCGGCTTCGAGTTGAAGGTGACGGAGACCTTGCGGTTGAGCCGGTGGTTCAAGTGCTGCCAGTACTCGTCGCCGGCGCGGACGGGCTTGCCGTCAATCGCGATCAGGTAGTCGCCGGCCGAGACCTTGACCCAGTCCTTGTCGGCCGGGCCTTCCTCGTAAACGTGCGTGACGCGGTAGCGGCCCGAGGCCGCGTCGGCCTCCAAGTCGACGCCGAGGTGGCCGGTCGAGACCGCGCCGGGCTGCGCGCCTCCGGGCGGCGGGGCCGCGCCGGTGTGCGAGGCGTTCAGCTCGCCGATCATCTCGTTGACGACGTTCAGCAACTCCTGCCGGTCGCCGACGTACTCGACGAGCGGGCGGTACTTGGCGCGCATCGCGTCCCAGTCCGTCCCGTGCATCTTCGCGTCGTAGAAGCGGTACTTCATCGTCCGCCACGCGTCGTCGAACATCTGCGCCCACTCGGCCGGCCGGTCGAGTTTGACCTTGGCGACGAAGTTGACGCGGCGGCGCGGCGCGCCCGCGCCACTGCCCGCGGCCGGGCCGG
>DATCVD010000110.1:0-3689 GCA_036567125.1 Pyrinomonadaceae bacterium
CCGTGCCCGAGGCTTCGGGCGCGTCGCTCGCGGAGCGCGTGGCCGCGCTGCTGCAGAAGCTCGCGCCGCCGTCGGCGGCCGAGGCGAAGAAGTTGCAGCGGCAACTGATGCAGGCCGGCTACCGCTCCCCGTCCGCGCCGCTGACGTTCCGCGCCGTCCACTTCGGCGTGATGGCGGGGCTGCCGGGCTTGGTCGCGCTCGCCTGCGCCGTCTTCGCGCGCCCGCTCGATAGCGCGCTGACGTGGATTCTGCTCGCCTTCGTCGCCGGCTTCTTCCTGCCGCGCTACGTGCTCAAAAAGATGGTCAAGCGGCGGCAGCAGTTCGTCCAGTGGGGCTTGGCCGACGCGCTCGACCTGATGGTCGTCTCCATCGAGGCGGGCTTGGGGCTGAACGCCGCGCTCGTCCGCGTCGGCGACGAACTCAGGGAAGTGCACCGCGACATCAGCGAAGAGTTCGAGATGACGAACCTGGAAATCCGGGTGGGGCGCGACCGCGACGAGGCGCTGCGCAACCTCGCCGAGCGCACCGGGGTTGACGATCTGCGGAGCCTCGTCGCCATGCTGATTCAGGCCGACCGCTTCGGCACTTCGATCGCGCGGGCGGTGCGCGTCTATTCCGACTCTTTACGCACGAAGCGGCGGCAGCGCGCCGAGCAGGCCGCGCAGAAGGCCGCGGTGAAGTTGCTCTTCCCGCTCGCCTGCTTCCTCTTCCCGACGCTCTTCATCGCCATCCTCGGCCCCGCCTGCCTCAACCTGATGGACACGTTCATTCAAATGTGAGGGGGAAACTTGAGATGCGCCACCGGACACTGAAAGCCACCGCCGCCGCCTTCGCGCTCGTCCTCTCCGTCTCGGCCTTCTGGACGGCGACGACGAACGAGATTGAGGGCGACGACGCGGCCAACGTCGTCGCCGCGACCGAGGGCGGGGAAGCGACGAAGGTCGGCACGGCCGAGGACGGCGCGGCCGCCGAGGCGAAGCCGAAGAAGAAGGGCGGCTGGGGCCGCATCTTCAAAGCGCCGTTCAAGGCCGTCGGCAAGCTGTTCAAAGGCGGCGAGGGCGACGACAGGCTCCGGCGCATGAACGAATCCGACGCCGCGCGCTTCGAGAGCACGCCCGCGATGCGCGTCGACGACGCGCGCAACGCCGGGGCGCGCGAATCGAGGGCCGAGGCCGCCGAGAGCAAGTCGGCGCGGGAGCTGTTGGAGCGCGGCCGCGCCGCGTTAAACGACGGGGAGGAGGGCGAGGCCGTCAGGCTGCTGTCGCGCGCCGCCGCGCTCGAACCGAAACTCTCGGAGGCGCACAACCTGCTCGCCGTCGCCTACGCGCGGCGCGGTCTGCACGAGCGCGCGCGCGAGTCCTTCGAGCGTTCGCTCGACGCCGGCTCGGACGCGCAGGCGCTCAACAACGCCGGCTACCACTTCTACCTGAACGGCCACTACCGCCTCGCCGTCGAGCGCCTCAAGCGCGCCGCCAAGCTCGCGCCGAATGACGCGCGCATCCTCAACAACCTCGCGCTCGCGCAAGTCCGCTTGGGCCGCTTCGACGACGCCTACAAAAACTTCGCGCGCGCCTCGAACGACTACGACGCGCACATGAACACGGCCGCCCTCGCCGACCGCATGGGCAGGGACTCGGCGGCCGCCGAGCACTACGAGGCCGCGCACAAGTTGCGGCCCGCGTCCGAGACGGCCCTGCGCCGCCTCGTCGAACTCTACCAGCGCGGCGGCCACCCCGACCGGCTGGCCCGCGCCCAACGCTCGCTCGACACGCTGCAAGCGCAACTCGCGGCGAGGGAAGAATGAAAACTCAGAAGTCGGGAGCCGGAATCCGGGAGCCGGAATAAAAACGAATACGGTGGCCGCTTCTTCATGCTGGCTTCCGGCTCCTGACCCCTGACCCCTGACTTCTCAACGAAGGTGACACGATGACGCAGACCAACATTTTGACGCGGCTCGAAGTCGAGACGATGGGGCCGCCCGTGCCCGAAGAGTTGGCCGACACGGACGTGCCGGATAGTTTCCTGTGCGATCTGGCGCTCAAGGTCGTGGCCTCCGTGCCCGACCCGACGACGGCCAACGTGACGGAGCGTCTGCGCCTGCCGCGCGCGCTCGCCGAGGAGTTGTTGCAGCACCTCTACCGCGAGAAGCTCGTCGAGGTGAAGGCGCAGGCGACGGCCGGGGCCACCCGCTACGCGATGCTCGACCGCGGCTGGGATCGTCTGACGCGCGTGCGCCTCTTCTGCGGCTACGACGGCCCCGCGCCCGTCTCGCTCGCCGACTACGCGCACATGATGCGCTTGCAGGCCGTCCCCACCCGCCCCGCCACGATGGCGACCGTGCGCGCGGCCTTCCGCGATCTCGTCCTGCCCGAGTCGCTGATGCAGACGATGGGCTGCGTGGTCAACTCGCGCCGCTCGCTGTTCCTCTCCGGCCCGGCCGGCACGGGCAAGACCGCCATCGCCGAGCGCATCAACTCGGCGCTCCCCGGCGCGATCTGGATCCCCTACGCCGTCGAGATCGACGGCCAAGTCATCCGCGTCTTCGACACGCACAGCCACCGCCCCGTCGCCTCGGATTCCGTGCCGGCCGAGTACGACCGCCGCTGGGTCTGCGTCGAGCGCCCGCTCATCGTCGTCGGCGGCGAGCTGACTTTGGAGAACGCCGACCTGACGTGGAGCGAGGCCGCGCGCTTTTACGAAGCGCCGTTCCAGATGAAGTCGAACGGCGGCACGCTCGTCATCGACGACTTCGGCCGGCAGCGCGTCGCGCCGCACGAGCTGCTCAACCGCTGGATCGTGCCGCTGGAGCGGCGCGTCGATTACCTGACGCTGCACACCGGCAAGAAGATCGAAGTGCCCTTCGAGCAGCTGGTCTTGTTCTCGACGAACCTCGACGAGAAGGACTTGGTGGACGAGGCGTTTCTGCGCCGCATGGGCTACCGCGCGAAGGTCGAGCCGCCGACGCCCGCCGCCTACAGCGAGATTTTCAAGCGGGCGGCGCACGCGCGCGGCATCCGCTGCGATCAGCTCGCGCTCGACTACATCCTGAACAACTACACGATCTCGCGCCGGCAGATGAAGTCGTGCGAGCCGCGCGACCTGCTGGATCGCGTCACCGACATCTGCCTCTTCGAGGGCCAGCCCATCGAGCTTTCGCACAAGGTGATCGACGCCGCGTGGCGCAACTACTTCGGCACCTCGCACGGCTTCTCGCTCGAACCCGACCCGCGCGCCGCGCCGGCCGAGCCGAAGCGCGCGGCCGACCTCGTCGAGACCGGCCCGCTGCAACTGTGAGCGAGAGCGCCGGATGAAATTGGAGGCGCGGCGCGAGCCTGCGGCCGCGCAGCGGGCGACGCCCGACACCTTCGGGAATATCAACGCCGATGAATGTTTACACTCATCGACGGCGACGCGAGGCGGGCGGCGGCAGGGCGGCCCGGACAAAAACCCAGATGCGTAAACTTCTGATCGCCGTCTCACTCGTCCTCACTTTCGCTTCCGCCGCGGCGGCCGACGTGCTGCGGCTGAAGGACGGGACGAGTGTGGAGGCCGACGAGGTCTGGGACAGCCCCGAAGGCGTCTGGTACAGGCGCGGCGGCGTGACCTACCACGTCGAGCGCGCGCTCGTCGAGAAGATCGAGCGAGCGCGGCAAAGCGCGGGCGACGGCCGCGGCGCGGGCGGCGCGACT
>DATCVD010000111.1:0-4795 GCA_036567125.1 Pyrinomonadaceae bacterium
GCCGCCGCAACGCGCGCACCGGCTGGACGGTCGCCGTCGGCGTGCCGCTCCCCGAATACACCCCGGCGGGCCGCTCCGTTTTGATCGTCGCCGCGACGTGGGCCGCCGCGCTGCTCGCCTCGATCCTGCTCTCGGTCTGGGCGGTGGGCCGCTTCACGAAGCCGCTCCGCAAACTCGCCGCGTCGGCCTCCACGCTCGGCGAGGGGCAACTGCACGAGCGCGTCGCCGTCGAGACGGACGACGAGGTCGGCACGCTCGCCGCCGGGTTTAACGCGATGGCCGGCCGCCTCGAAGGCAAGTTCAACGAGCTGCGCGCGCAGGGGCTTTTCATCTCCGAGGTGCTCGACAGCCTGCCGCTCGGCGTCGTCGTGCTCGACTCGAAGCTCGTCGTGCGCCGCGCCAACGCCGCCTTCGCCGAGTTCGCCGGGCGCGACGCGAAGGAACTCGCCGGGCGCGGGCTCTACGAAGCCGCCGCCGGGGTCGCGACCCTGAGCGAGGTGGTCGAGGACGTGCGCCGCACGCGCCGCGCCTTCGTCAACTACGGCCTGCCGCTCGAACTCGTCGCGCGCGAGGGCGGCGGGCAAAAGTTCTGGGACGTGATCCTGTGGCCGACGACCGAGACGAGTGAGGCGGGCGGCGACCTGATCCTGATCCTCTCGGAAGTCTCCAAGCGCGTGCGCGCCGAGAAGCTGGCGACCGCCGCCTTCGCCTCCGAGAAGGCGCGCGCCGCCGAGCTTGAGAGCATCATCAACCAGATGGACGAGGGCGTGCTGCTCGTGGACGAGCGCGGCCGCTACCGCCTGAACCCGGCGGCCGCGCGCATCATCGGCCGCAAGGCCGGCGAGTCGCGCGACAACCTGCACGCGCTCGTCGCCGAGATGAAGCTGCGCGACGCGAACGGGCACGAGTTCGGGCTGTCGGAGTCGCCCGTCGGCCGCGCGCTCGAACGGGGCGAGCACGTCTCCGGCGAGCACGTGCAGATCACGCGGCCCGACGGCGAGGAGGGCATCCTCGAAGTGAGCGCCACGCCGCTCGCGGGCGAAGGCCGCGCGGGCGTCGTCGCCGTCTTCCGCGACATCACGAACGAGGTGCGGCAGTACCGCGAGCTGATGGACGCCTACAGCCGGCTGCGCGAGCACGACCGGATGAAGTCGTCCTTCGTCGCCACCGTCTCGCACGAGCTGCGGACGCCGCTGAACGTCATCATCGGCCTGTGCCAACTGCTCGAACGCGACCGCCAAGCGCCGCTCGCGCCCTTGCAGAGCGAGGCGGTGATGAGGATGGAGCGCAACGCCCACGCGCTGCTCGAACTCGTCAACCACCTGCTCGACTACTCGCGCCTCGAAGCCGGCCGCGCCGCGCTCATGCTCGATGCGGTGGACGCGGGCGAGATCGTCCGCGAGTCGGTCGCGGCCTTCGAGGCGGCGGCGCGCGACAAGCGCCTGCGGCTGCGCGCCGAAGTCGCGCCCGGACTGGAGTCGGTCGTCACCGACCGGCACAGGCTCTCGCAGGTGCTGACGAACTTGCTCTCGAACGCGGTGAAGTTCACGGCGACGGGCGAGGTCACGGTCACGGCCGCGCCCGCCGACGGCGGCCGCTGGTCGCTCGAAGTGAAAGACACCGGCATCGGCATCTCGCCCGAAGCCATCGGCTTCATCTTCGACGAGTTCCGGCAGGTGGACGACCGGCTCGCGCGCTCCTACAGCGGCGTGGGCTTGGGCCTCGCCATCACGCGCAAGATCGTCGAGCTGCTCGGCGGCGAGATCACGGTCGAGAGCAGCCTCGACCGCGGCAGCCGCTTCCACATCACTTGGCCGCTCGCCGCGCGGCAGCGCACCGGCACCGGCTCGCTCGTCCGCGACGCGGACGGGGCCGGCGAGCGGCCCGACTCCGCCGCCGACGCGCCGCGCCCCGTGACGGACTTGCGGACTTACGCGCGCAGATGATAAAAGCCGTGAATCGTGAACCGTAAATCGTGAATGGCGGGCGGCGGCCGGGTGGTTTTGGTCTTGAGCTATTGACGATTCGCGGTTCACGATTCACCAAACCGATGTCAACGATCAGGGCGAACACGGAAGAGGCGGACGCGTCGCGGCGGAAAGTCTTCATCGTCATCGGACTGGTGACGGCGCTGCTGGTCGCGGCGTTTGTGTATCTGGCGACGCGGGGGTCGGACGGCGGCGGGCCGGCGGCGCAGCCGCGGCTCGAAGGGGCGCTGCGCGCCGACTCGCCGGAGTTCGCGCAGGCGCGGGATCGCATCCGCATCGACTACATCGTGGACGACGACACGCTCGACTCGGTGAGCGCCGTCGGCGGCCGGACGATCACGCCGATGCCCACCATCCGCAACTTCACGGGGCGCACCATCAGCGGCCTTGAGCTGAAGGCGTCCGTGCTCGACCTGCAAGGCCAGCCCGTGCGCGAGCGCACCGTCATCGCCATCCCGAACGCCGCGGCCGGGCGCACCGAGCTTGAGCCGAACAAGTTCGTTAAGATCAACATCCCTATCGAGGGCTTCCAGAAAGAGGACACGGCCGCCAACGTCCGCATCGAGGTGACGGGCGTCCGTTTCAGGTGACGCCGGGCCGGCGGGCGGCGGAAAGAGCCGCGGCTAAAACGAACGCCGAAAAAACTAAAGCGCGGCCGCTTCCCCGTAGAAGCGGCCGCGCTTTTCCGTCCCTCACTGCTCTACCCCTAGCCTCTCCGCCCTCGCCCTTTCGGCTTTGCCTCTCCGTCTCACGACCGCACGGCCTTCCCGCGCTGGCGCTCCACTGATCGGCCCAGCGCCAGTCGGGCGGCTGTAGGGTGGCGGGGCTGTAGTCGTCTTCGGGCGGGGCGACTGCTCCGTCGCGGCGGCCTTCAAGTTTCTTGCCGAAGCGCGCGAATCAGTTGCCGCCCGCGAACAGCTCTTCGAGCGGGTTGCCGACGGGCTGGACGGAGACGAGGCGCGCGCCCGCGACCGAGCGCACGGCGGCGAGCGCGCGGTCAACGTCGCGCTCGGACTGGACTTCGACGCGCGCGCCCGCCGGCGTCTGCGCGACGCGCGCGCCGGAGAGGTCGGAGAGTTTTGTACCTAGCTCCTCGGCCCGCGCGCCCGCGACGACGACTTCCATCGGGCGGTCTTGGCCGCCGCCGAGTCGCAGCTCTTCGAGGCGGCCGACGTGCGCGAGCCGCCCGCCGCGCAGGACGGCGGCGCGGTCGCAGAGCACTTCGATGTCTGCGAGGATGTGCGTCGAGAAGAAGACGGTCGCGCCGCGCTCGCGCTGCGCGGCGATCAGGTCGCGCACCTCGCGGCGGCCGACGGGGTCGAGGCCCGACATCGGCTCGTCGAGGAAGACCACCTCCGGGTCGTTGACCAGAGCCTGCGCCAGCCCGACGCGCTGCAACATCCCCTTCGAGAATTTGCGGAGCTGCTTGTCCCACGACTTCTCTTCGAGGCGGACGAGCGAGAGGAAGCGCGCGGCGCGCTCGCGGCACTCTTGTTTCGGGTAGCCGAACAGCTCGGCGCAGTAGACGAGGAACTCGCGCGCGGTGAGGTAGTCGTAGAAGTACGGGTGTTCGGGGAGGTAGCCGATGCGGGCGTGGGTGGCGGTGTCGGAGATGTCGCGGCCGAGCACTGCGGCGCGGCCCACCGTGGGGTAGATGAGGCGCATCAGGAGCTTCATCGTGGTGGACTTGCCCGCGCCGTTCGCGCCGAGGAAGCCGAAGATTTCGCCGCGCTCGACGCGCAGGCTCAAATCGTCGAGCGCGCGCACGCGGCGCTTGCGGAGGAAGCCGACCTCGTAGTCCTTCGACAGGTTCTCGATCTCGATTGCGGCCGTCATAGGTTTCAGGAGTTAGGAGTTAGGATTCAGGAGTTAGGATTCGGGTTCGGGGTTTCACTTCTAAATCCTGAATCCTTAATCCTAACTCCTGCTTTAGTGGTTACGCAGAATTTCCGAGCGCTCGCCGAGTTCGGCGTCGCACCTCTCGCCGGTCAACTTGTAGGGCACGCCGGTCGGGTCGAGCGGCGTGCCGGAGGCGTCGAGTTTGAAGCGCGCGGCGCGAAGCTGTGCGTTGATTTCGCGCCAGTCGGCGGGGCAGCGGCCGGCGCGTTCGCGCTGCTGCGAGAGCAGGCGGCGCAGCGCGTCGCGCTCGTCGAGCGATTGGAGTTGGACGAGGCGGCGGAAGGCGAGCGCTTTCATCTGCTCGTCGTCCGTCGTGCGGAACATCACCTCGTAGATGGCGCGCGAGGTCTCGCGGCTCCCGCCCTTCGTGGACATCTGCGCGGCCATCGCACTCATCCACGGCGGCGCGCCCTCGACGCGCGCGCCCGCGCCGTAAGCCGCGGCGGCCTCCGCGAAGCGGCCCTGCTGCCAGCGGATGTAGCCGAGGTAGGAGTGGAGCCGCCACGCCCGCGGGTTCTCGCGGATGCCCTTCTCGATGAGGCGCACGGCCGCTTCCGCGTCGACCGCGGGCAGCACGAGCGCGCCGTACTCGTAGGCCGCGATGAACTGCGGGTCGAGCGTCGTCGCCCGTTCGAGGAGCGGCGCGAGCGCGTTCAACTGAAGCGGGCCGAGGTCGTCGAGCTGGAGCACGCCCTTGTGGGCGGTCGTCTTGCGGCCGACGTATTGCAGCGCGCGCAGCCAGTACCAGTCGGCGGCGAGGCCGTCGAAGCCGAGCGCGAGGCGGCGCGCGGCCGACGCGGAGACGTACAAGTCTTCCGAGACCTGCGCGGCGTCGGTCGTCTGCGGCGGGCGGCGCAGTTCGAGCCAGCGCGTCAGCCCTGCGCCCGCGCCGAGGCAGACGACCAAGA
>DATCVD010000112.1:0-2168 GCA_036567125.1 Pyrinomonadaceae bacterium
CCCGCGCGAAGGCTTCGGCCGCGCGTTCGTCCTCGCCCGCCGCGCCACGGATCAGGCCGAGCAGTTGGTAGGCGGCCGGGTAGTTCTCGTCGAGCTTGAGCGCCTTGACGGCGTGGCCGAGCGCGAGGCGCAGGCGTCCGCGCATGTACTGCGCGACGGCCACCGCGTAGTGCGACTCGGCGCAGGGCCGCGCGGCCACCGCCTTCTTGAACTCGCCGGCCGCCGCGGCCCAGTCGTCGTCCACCGCGGCGAGGCGGCCGAGCGCGTAGTGCAGGGCGAAGGTGTCGACGCCGTGCGCGGCCGCGCCTTTGAACATCTCGCGGGCGGTCTCGATCTTTTCGCCCTCGTCCGCGAGCACTAGCCCCAGCAGCAGGGCCGTGCGCGCCTCGCCGCCGCGGGCGATGAACGCCTCGCCGAGGTAGCGAGTGGCGAGTTCTGACTGCTGCGTGCGGAAGAAGTACTCGCCGAGGAGGAGGAGGAGCGGGAAGTTGCGCGGCGAGAGCAGCGACGCGCGCTCAAGCGAACGCGCGGCACCCGCGCCGTCGCCCGCCGCGAGCTTCTCGAAGGCGGCGGCGACGAGTTTTTCGAACGAACCGCGCTTCGACTTCTCGCCCTCGTAGGCTTCGAGAATCTGCTCGCGGGTGGAGTCCGGCGCGGCCGGCTTGCCTTCCTTGTCGCGCTCGGACTTCTCGCGCCAGTGGCGCGCCAGCACGGCGCGGTCGAGCGTCTTGAGTTCGGCGAGCGCGTCGATGAGGGTTTCGACGAGCAGGTGCGTGGTGTGCGAGTTCTGCGCCTGCTTGAGCATCAGGTCGAGCGTGCGCTCCAACTTGTCGGCGAAGCGCATCAGGTTGTTCTCAAGCACCGAGACGCGTTCCAGCAGCAGCGCCGACGCCTCGCCGCCCACCGCCACCGCGTCAGCCTCGAAGCGCATCGAGGTCGGCTCGACGACGAGCATCAGGCGCGTCCCGCAGCGGTCGCACAACTCCTGCCCCAGCGGGTTCACCGCCCGGCAGCGCTGGCAACGGATTTGCTCAAAATCTCTCGGCATAACTTTGGACAGGATTTAGGATTTAGGATTTAGGATATAAAACTGCTGTCCATACTGCTATCGATGCCGACACCAGACTCCCGAATCCTAGCTCCTAAATCCTAACTCCTCGCCCCTAATACTCGTAAAAGCCGCGCCCGCTTTTGCGGCCGAGCCAGCCGGCGTCGACGTAGCGCTTGAGCAGGGGGCAGGGGCGGTACTTCGGATCGCCCAACTCCGTGTGGAGGACGTTGAGGATGGCGAGGCACACGTCGAGGCCGATGAAGTCGGCGAGCGTGAGCGGCCCCATCGGGTGGTTCATGCCGAGCTGCATGATGCCGTCGATCGACTCGCGCGCGGCGACGCCCTCGTGGAGCGCGAAGATCGCCTCGTTGATCATCGGCATCAGCACGCGGTTCGAGACGAAGCCGGGCGAGTCGTTGCACTCCAGCGGCGTCTTCCCGAACCTCTCGGTGAGCGCGCGCGTCCGCTCCCACGTCTCGTCCGAGGTGGCGATGCCGCGGATGATCTCGACGAGCTTCATCACCGGCACCGGGTTCATGAAGTGCATCCCGATGACCTTGTCGGGACGCCGCGTCGCCGCGCCGAGCTTCGTGATCGAGATCGACGAGGTGTTCGACGCGAGGATCGCCTCGGCCCTCGTCAGCCCGTCGAGCGCGCGGAAGATTTCCGACTTCACTTCGAGGTTTTCCGTCACGGCCTCGACGACGAAGTCGGCGCGCGCGAGGTCGTCCACCTCGACGGTCGGGCGGATGCGGCCGACGATCTCGCGCTTCCCTTCTTCGGTCAGCCGCCCCTTGTCCACGTCGCGCTGCAAGCTCTTGTCAATCGCCTTCAGCCCGCGCCGCAGGAACTCGTCGGTCACGTCGCGCAGCACGACTTCGCAGCCCGCGCGCGCCGCCACCTGCGCGATGCCGTTGCCCATCGTCCCCGCGCCCACCACGCCGATGACTTCTGCCACGTCTCTTCTCCGAAGCTGCCCCCGCGCCGTCGGGCGCGGCTTAACGAACGAGTGGGGCGGAAAAAATCTTCCGCGAAAAACCTTTCCGGCGGCGTCGGCAGTTACTCGCCGCGCCAGTCCGGCGGCGTCCCCGGCGGCGCTGGCTCGCGCCCGGCGGCC
>DATCVD010000113.1:0-3403 GCA_036567125.1 Pyrinomonadaceae bacterium
CGCAGCTCGCCGGCGTCGGGCCGACCTCCGGCAAGATCAACGTGACGGGCCTGCCCGGCGCGATGACCGGGAGCGCCGACCTGCGCGCCGGCCCCGGCCAGATTCGCGGCGAGCCGTTCGACGAGATCATCGCCCGCGCGACTTTCGACGGCTCGGCCGTCCGCCTCGACGCGCTCGACGCGCGCTTCCGTTCGGGCCGCGTGACGGCCGCGGGGCGGCTCGGCATCGGCGTCTTCGCGCCAAAACTCTCGAAGGACACGACGTTCGATCTCTCGGTCAAGGGCGGCAACGTTCGGCTCGACGTGGTCGAGGCGCTCTTCGGGGCGGGCCGGCTCCCGCGCCTCGAAGGCGCGGCCGACTTCACCGCGCAAGCCGCGGGCGACACGAGCGACCCGCGCAGCTACCGCATCACCATCGACGGCGAGGGGCGCGACGTGGTCGTCAACGGCCAGCGCGCCGGCACGCTCCGGCTCGTCGGCCGCACGGAGAACCAGCGCTTCAACCTGCAACTGACCACGGGCATCTTCGGCGAGCCGCAGGTCTTAACGGCCGAAGTCGATCTCAGCCGCGACGAGCTGCCGGCGACGATCCGCACGTCGCTGGCGAACGTCGATCTGTCGAACCTGTTCGCGGCGCTGCTGCCGAACGCGAACGTCAAAGTCACGGGCCGCGCGACCGGCACGATTGAGGCCGCCGGCAGCCTCTACGGCGAGGAGGGTTTCACGGCCGCGGGCCTGAAGGGCACGGCGCGCTTCTCGCAGTTCGTCGTGCAGGTCGAGGACATCCAGCTCGTCGCGGAAGACCCGCTCGTCGTGCTCTTCTCTCACAACGAGGTGGCGTTCGACCAGACGCGCTTCACGGGGCCGAGCACGAACCTCGTGTTCGGCGGCACGGCCGCGCTCGGCGAGGGCGGCCGGCAGAACTTCACGGTCAACGGCGATCTCAACCTGCGCGTCCTGAACGGGCTGTCGCGCAACAACTTCTTCGCGGGCGTGGCGAAGGTCGAGGTGCGCGTCGCCGGAACCTTCGCCGACCCGGACGTGACGGGCCTCGCCACCGTGTCGAACGCCACCGTCTCCGCGCTCGTCCAGGACGAGCGGCTGACTTTGCAGAACATCAACGGCGCGGTGCGTTTCACGGCCGACCGCGCGGAGATTCAGTCGCTCGCCGGCAGCCTCGGCGGCGGCCGCGTCAACGTCACGGGCGGCGCGATCCTCGACGGCTTCACGCCGTCGCAGTTCCGCTTCAACGTCCGCGGCGATCAGATCACCGTCCCGTTCCCCGAAAACTTCCGCTCGACGGCCGACGCCGACCTCGTCGTGCAGGGCGACCCGCGCGCGCAGCTCATCAGCGGCGTCGTCAACCTGCGCCGCGCCGAGTACACCGAGGACATCGAGATCGCCGACCTCATCGACCGCCGCCGCGAGGCGAGCATCACCGAGGGCGTCGGCGGCGAGGGCGGCTTCGGCGCGAACGTGCGGCTGGACTTGCGGGTCGAGGGGCGCGACGCGCTCGTCGTCCGCAACAACTTGGCCGACGCGGCCGGCTCGGTCTCGCTGCAACTGCGCGGGCCGGTCTCGGAGCCGATCATCTCGGGGCGCGTGACGCTGACGCGCGGCACGATCAACTTCATCCGCGGCCAGCGCTACGAGGTGACGCGCGCGATCATCGATCTGCCGCCGCGGCAGGAACTCGACCCCGTCCTGAACATTCAGGCCGAGGGCGAAATCCGCGGCTACCGCATCCTCGTCTCGATCACGGGGCCGCTCTCGCAGCCGACCGCGACGACGCGCTCCGAGCCGGGCCTGCCGCAGGCCGACGTGGTCGCGCTGATCACGACGGGCAACTTGGCGACCGGCGAGGAAGGGCAGTCGGCGCTCGCGCAGACCGGCTTCGGCACGGCCGCGAGCCTGCTCTCCGAGACGCTCATCAGCCAGCCCGTCTCGCGCGCGACCGACCGCCTGTTCGGCCTCAACCGCTTCGAGATCGACCCGCTCATCGCGGGCCGCGGCGGCGCCAGCCCGACCGCGCGCCTGACGGTCGGCCGCCAGATCAACCGCGACCTGAGCCTGACCTACTCGACCAACGTGACGACCGATCAGAATCAGGTGCTCGCGCTCGAATACCGCGTCTCGGATCGGCTCTCGTTCGTCGCGCAGTACCAGCAGGGCGCGGTCAACACGCTCAGAACCCAGCGCGACAACTTCAGTTTCGAGATTCGGTTCAGGAAACGATTTTGAAGAAGCTATTAGCTGTTAGCTGTTAGCTTTTAGCCAGAAGGGAACAACCGGCAGCTTCAGTATTAGATTTCGATTTAGGTTTTCGGTTTTGCTAACAGCTAACAGCTAACAGCTAACAGCTACCCAGTGCTTTTCCGTCGCATCATCCTCGCCCTCGCCGTCGCCGCCGCGTGCGGCGCGTCCGCGCCCGCCGCGTCGATCCCCGATCTGACGAAGTACGAGGGGCGCACCGTTTCGGCCGTCGAGGTCGTGCTCGAAGGCGTGCCGCGCGACGAGCGCGTGGAGGCCGACCTGCGCACGCTGCTCGCCGTGGCAGTCAACACGCAGTTCTCGGCCGTGCGCGTGCGCGAGTCTTTGCAGGCGCTGTTCGATTCGGGGCGCGTGGCGAACGTGCGGGTCGAGGCGGCCGACGCCGCGGACGCGGGCGCGACCGTGCGGCTGCGCTTCGTCGTCCGCCCGCAGGTGCGCGTCTCGGCCGTGCGGATCGAACTCTCTGCGCCGCCCGGCGCGGCGCTGACCGAGGACGAGATCAGGGCGCGCCTGAACCTGCTTGAGACCGGCGCGCGCGTCTCGCGGCAGGCGCTCGACACGAACGCCGATCTCGTTCAGGCGTACCTGCGCGACCGCGGCTTCTACCGCGCCGAGGTCTCGCACCGCGAGGAGGTTGACGCGGCGGGCACGGGCGCGGCCGTCACCTACACGGTCGCCGCGGGCGAGCAGGCGCGCGTCGATGCGTTCAACATCAAAGTCGTCGGCCTCGACGACGCGCGCGTCCGCCCGCAGTTGATGCTCCAGACCGGCGCGCCCTTCTCGCTGGCCGCGCTCGACGAAGACCTCTCGCGCCTGCGCCAAGCCGCCATCGCCGAGAACTACCTCGCGCCGCAACTCGCCCACGGCTTCACCTACGACTCGGCGCGCAACCTCGTGACCGTCAACGTCACGGGCGGCGTCGGCCCGAAGGTGAGCGTCAACGTCACGGGCTTCGAGGTCAAAGAGGACAAGCGGCGCGAGCTGCTGCCCGTCCTGCGCGAAGGCTCCATCGACTACTCGGCCGTCGAGGAGGGCCGCCGCCGCCTGCAAGTCCGCTTGCAGGAGCAGGGCCACTTCTTCGCCGAGGTGACGGCGCGCTGCTCCGTCGACGCCCCGCCGCCCGCCCCGCGCGC
>DATCVD010000114.1:0-12786 GCA_036567125.1 Pyrinomonadaceae bacterium
CGAGCGCGAGCACGGAGACGGAGCGGCTGAGCGCGTGGCCCGCGACGCCGAGCGCGGAGAGCCGGCCCGCGTTCAACTCGTCGCCCACGGCCCACGAGGGCAGGAAGGCCACGCCCGCGCCCCGGCCGACCATCAGCTTGATGAACTGCGTGTCGTTCGATTCGAGCGCGAAGGCGGGGCTACAGTTCGCGCGTTTCAAAAACTCGTCGGTCGTGCGCCGGACGGACGTGCCGCGCTCGAAGACGATGAGGCGCTCGCGCGCGATCTCGTCGGCCGTCGCCACCTGCCGGCGCGCGAGCGGGTGCGACGGGGAGACGACGAGCAGCAACTCGTCCTCGAACAGCTCCACGACTTCGAGCGCGGGCGAGTGGGGCGCGAGCGCGCCGAAGCCCACGTCGGCCGCGCCGTCGAGGATGTCGCCGACGGTCTGCTCGGTCGTCGCCGTGGTGCGGAAGGAGAGTTCGACCTGCGGGTGCTCGCGCATGAACGCCTCGCAGAGCGGCGCGAACAGGTGCGAGAAGGCTTGCGTGGCGGCGGCCGCGCGCACCCGGCCCGACAGGCGGCGGCCGCGGCCCGTGAGGCTCTCGCGCATCGCCTCCGCGTCGTCGAGGATGCGCGCGGCGTATTCGAGCACGAGGCGGCCGGCCGGCGAGAGTTGCACGCCGCGGCGCGCGCGGATGAACAGCGGCTCGCCGAGTTCGGCTTCGAGCGCCCTGATCTGGTGGCTGACGGCCGCCTGCGTCAGGTTCAGGCGTTCGGCCGCGCGCGTGAAGTTCAGCGTCTCGGCCACGACCCGGAACGCGCGCAACTGCGACATCTCCATCGCGGCCCACCCCTCATACCGCCTTCGCGGCGCGGGCGCGGCGCGCGTCGTGAGGCGGGCATAAAAAGAGAAGCTGCCGGCGCGCCGGGCGGCGCGGCCGACAACTTCCCCGTGGTACTTCCGAAAGGCGCTCGGCCCGTGTTAGCGGCTCTGGTGCTGCTGGGGCGGGCGGCGCTTCTTCTTGTTGCGCTTGCGCGCGAGGGCTGATTTCAGCTTCGCCTTCTGCCCCTTCGACATGAAGAAGGCGTGCTTCTTCGCGTCCTTGATGATCTCTTCGGTCATCACCTTCCGCTTGAAGCGGCGCAGCGCGCTCTCAATCGACTCGCCCTGATTAACCGTGACAGTTGCCATCTCTCTTTTAAACTCCGATACGGCTCGCTTCTCAAAATTACCGCCCGCGACTGCGTGGGTCGCGGGCGCGTTCCGCTCTAACACCCGACGATGTTTGGCGCGAAGCATTATGCACGCCGCGCCCGGAAAACGCAAAAGCCGGCGCGGCCCGCTTTGACACGCGCCGCGGGCGCGGGCTACCTTTACCGCGCCGCAGTAGACCGGGCCGGCGCGCGGGCAAGCAACCCTCCGCGCCGCGCCTACTTCCAACACAGTCCTCTAAAACCTCGCGCCGACCGGCCTGACCGTCAGTCCCGGCGTTCTCGGGATAGCACAGATGAAAAACAGATTTACCCCTGCGGCGGCGCTGCTCGCCGTCCTCCTGCTCGCGCCCGCCGCGGCGCGGGCGCAGGCCGCGTGGCAGTACACGGCGCTCGGCGACTCGCTGGCCTTCGGCATCGACGACCCGCAGGGCGGCGGCTACGTCCCGCGCCTGCGCGCGCACGCCCAGACGGACACCGGCGTCACCGTCAACCTCGTCAACCGCGGCGTCCCCGGCTGGACGAGCGACGACCTGCTCAACGCGCTCAGAACCGATCAGAACTTGCGCGCGCAGGTCGCCTCGTCGCGCGTCGTCACCTTCAACATCGGCGGCAACGACGTGCTCAACGCGCTCCAGCGTTATCAGGCCGGCACGTGCGGCGGCGCGGACAACCAGCGGTGCTTCGGCGAGACGGTCGCGCGCTTCAAGTCGAACTGGAACGCGATCATCGCGCAGATCCTCGCCTTGCGCTCGACCGACGACACGGTCATCCGCACGATGGACATCTACAACCCGGTCGTCAACCTGCTCAAGCTGTTCGGCGTCTTCGAGCAGGCGAAGCCGCACCTCGACGACATCAACCGCCACATCCACCTCACGTCAATCGCCAACCGCATCCCCGTCGCGCGCGTGTACCGCGAGTTCAACGGGCCGAACGGCGATCAGGACGCGGGCGCGCGCGGCCTGATGGCCCCCGACGGGATTCACCCGAACGCCGCCGGGCACGCGGCGATAGCGAACGCCTTCCGCGTCCTCTCCTACCGCCCGCTCGGCGGCGCGGGCAGCGCCGCGCAGTTCTCCGCGCCGGCCTTCGTCGCCGTCGAGAGCGACCCGCGCGTGACCGTCACGATCACGCGCACCAACCCGAACGTGCCGTCCTTCGCGGAGTTCTCGACCGGCGTCGAACAGGTTGACGCGCCCTGCCCGACGGCCACGGGCGCGGCCTCCGCGCGCTGCGACTTCGCCACCACCGTCGAGATGCTCTACTTCGAGCCGGGCGAGGCGCAGAAGACGCTGACCATCCCGCTCGTCAACGACTCCCACGTCGAAGGCACGGAGCGATTCCAGATCAGGGTCGACAGCCCCGACGGCGCGCTCACCCTGCGCTCGACCGCCGAGGTGCAGATTCAGGACAACGACGGCGGCGGCGGGCCGAACCCGATCAACGACCACGCCTTCTTCGTCCGCCAGCAGTATTTGGATTTCCTCTCGCGCGAGCCGGAGCCTTCGGGCTTGCAGGCGTGGCTGAACGTGCTGAACGACTGCCCGCTGGCGTTCAACCACGATCCCGCCAACGCCGCGGCGCGCTGCGACCGCAACCTCGTCTCGTCCTCCTTCTTCCGCGCGCGGGAGTTCGAGTTCAAGGGCCTGCTCGTCTACAAGCTCTACGCCGCCACGCTCGGCCGCGAGCCGCGCTACGAAGAGATGACCGCCGACATGAGCCGCTTGGCGGGCGCGACGGACGACGAGGTCTTGGCCCGCCGCGCCGCGCTCGCCAACGAGTGGGTCGGGCGGCTGGAGTTCCGCCTGCGCTACCCGGCGACGCTCTCGGACGCGGAGTTCGTCGATAAGCTGATCCAGACGGCCGGCGTCACGCTGACCGGCGCGGTGACGCGCGCGTCGCTCGTCGCCGAGTTGCAGCAGCGGACGAAGACGCGCTCTGAAGTCGTCGCCGCGTTCGCCGAGCACGCGGCCGTCGGCGAGAAGTTCTTCCGCCCGGCCTTCGTCTCGATGCAGTACTTCGGCTACCTGCGCCGCACGCCGGAGCCGACCGGCTTCAACAACTGGCTCGCCTACCTGAACGCCAACCCGTCGGACTTCTACACGATGGTCAACGGCTTCCTCTACTCCGTCGAGTACGTCCAGCGGTTCGGCCCGCCATAAAATGGAGCGCCGTCCGTAAAACCGGGGCGGCCCGCGGCGGCCGAAAGGCGGATCGAACTTGACGCCGGCATTCGACGTTGAGGCCGTCGGATGCCGGCGTCAATTTTTCCCGCGCCGCGTGAAAATTTCTGCGACAAAATCGCGCCCGGCGGTGTCTTCCCTGTGTAACGCGACTTAAAACCCGGCCCCGAAGAGGTGTTGCATGCCCGAAAAGATTAAGTTTCTGACGCTGCCGGCCTTCTGTCTGGCCCTCGCCCTTTTAGTCGCCGCCTCCGACGCCAGCGCGCAGGACGCGCTCGCGGGCGAGTGGCGGGCGTCGCTCGACTCCGACAAGCAGGACAAAATCCATCTGACCTTCGAGCGCCGCAACAAGGACGGCGGCCGTAACCAGATGGGCCAGAGCTACGACTTCTCCGACCTTCAGGGCCTCAGCCGCTCGCAGGCCGCCGCGGGCGGCGCGGTCAAGTTCAGCATGGCGCGCGAGGCCGGCCGGATCGACTGCGAGGGCAGCTTCCAGAACGGCAAGGGGTCGGGCGCGTTCCGCTTCACGCCGAACGCGGGCTTCGTCGCGGCGATGAAGAGCCGCGGCTTCGACTTCGAGCAGGACTCGTCGAAGAAGAAGGGCAACGGGCCTGACCTCGAAGAGCGTCTGTTCGCGGCCACGACCCTGAACGTGACGACGGCGCTCGCCGACGATCTGCTCTCGGCCGACTTCGGCAAGCTCGACACGGAAGACCTCTTCAAGGCGGCGATCTTCAAGGTCGATTCCAAGTTCATGCGCGAGATGAAGGAGAGCGGCTTCCCCGGCATGGGGATGGAAGAACTGGTCAAGGCGCGCATCTTCAAGATCGACGCCGACTACGTCCGTCAGGTCGCGCAGATGGGCTTCACGGGCGAGGGCTTCGAGAGCCTCGTCAAGATGCGCATCTTCAAGGTCACGCCCGAATTCATCAGTGAGGCGCGGGGCGAGGGGCTGACCAACCTCTCGGTCGAACAACTCGTCAAGATGAGAATCTTCAACATCGACACCGACTTCATCCGCCGCGCGCGGGCCGAGGGCGTGCCGCTCGACGTCGAGAAGCTGGTGCAGAAGCGCATCGGCGTCTATTCGCGGTAAGCGGCGTCTATCTCGGATAGGCCGCCCGCGACCCGACACACAGAAGCGCCCGCCCCGACGACCGCGTCGGGGCGGGCGCTTCAAACTTGAGGGCGTCCGGCCGCGGCCTCACTTCGCCGGCCGCACGGTCGGGTAGCTGACGCCGAGCTGTTCGAGGTAGGTGCGGTACTTCGAGGGGTCGTAGTAGAACTTCCGCATCCGCTCGCGGTACTCGCCCATGACCCTCTGGTTCATCCACGTCGCCGGCTTGTCGGCGGGGCGGATGAAGGGCGTGTACTTCGTCTCCTTCGTTTGCACGTCGCGGAAGTAGGCCCAAGCCTCGCGGACGAGTTCGGGCCGCGTGAACAGGTCGAGCATGGTGAGCGCCTGCACCTTCGCGCCGGCCGTCGCGCCCTTGTGCGCGACGGGCGTCGCCATCGCGATGGAGTTGACCCAGTTGTGGCCCGGCAGGTTCGGGATGTTCGACGGGTACCTGAGCGTCACGGTCGGCAGGTTCCAAGACACGTCGCCGATGTCGTCCGAGCCGGCCCCGCGCTTGTCCTCCTCCCTGACGGGGCCGAACAGGCGGTCGAGTTCCGTCGCCAGCCCGCGCTCCGGCACGCCCAACTCCCGCTGCACCGCCTTCGCCAGCGTCTGATCGGCGTCGCTCCAGCGCGGCAGGCCGACCCGCCTGATGTTCGCGTCCATCGTCTCGGCGACGACCTTGTTGAAGTGCTGCGGCCACGCCGCGCCGAGGACGCGCGAGGTGAAGGTCGTGTTCGTCATTAGCGCCGCGCCCTGCGCTATTTTGTCGCCGGCCTCCCACACCCCCTTGATGCGCGGGTAGTCGGTCTCGCGGAAGTAGTACCAGACGCTCGCCGCCGAGGGGACGACGTTGGGCTGATCGCCGCCCCCCGTGATGACGTAGTGCGAGCGGTGCTGCAAGCGCAGGTGCTCGCGCCGGTAGTTCCAGCCGACGTTCATCAGCTCGACGGCGTCGAGCGCGCTGCGGCCTCGCCACGGGGCCGCGGCGCTGTGCGCGCTCTGCCCGGCGAAGGTGTACTCGACGGACACGAGGCCCGTCGCGTCGCGCGACCCCCACGAGACGCCGAGGTTGTCGCCGACGTGCGAGAAGAGCACCACGTCGACGTCTTTGAAGTAACCGTCGCGCACGAAGTAGGCCTTGCCGCCGAGCAGTTCCTCGGCCACGCCGGGCCAGATTTTGATCGTGCCCGAAAGCTTCTCGCGCTCCATCAGGCGCTTCATGGCGAGGGCCGCCGTGATGTTGACGGCTTGGCCGGAGTTGTGGCCCTCGCCGTGACCGGGCGCGCCCTCGACGAGCGGGTCGCGGTAGGCCACGCCCGGCTTCTGCGACGCCTGCGGGATGCCGTCCACGTCCGAGCCGAGCGCGATGACCGGCTTGCCCGTCCCCGCGCTCCACGTCGCCATCCACGCCGTCGGGATGCCGGAGATGCCGCGCTCGACTTTGAAGCCTTCCTTCTCCAGCAGCGCCGTCAGATACTTCGCCGTCTCGTACTCCTGAAAGCCGAGTTCGCCGAAGCTGAACAGCATGTCGTTGATGACTTGCGTCTGCCTCTCCATCGCCTCCACGTCGCGCAGCAGCCGCAGCTTGTGAGCCTCGGCCGGCTCTCCTTGCGCGAACGCCGCGGCAGGCAGGCATAGGCACGCGAGGGCTAAAGTCATTAAGTATTTGTTCACGATTACGCTCCTCTCCTGACGTGAGAATGGTTAGAGAGCGGAAGCCCCGGATGGCCGACTCGCGCCGACTCAAACTCCTAACTCGGGATTCGCCTCGAACAGGCTCGCCGGGAGCCGCCGATCCGTGCCGGGGAGCTTGAGGCGGCGTTTGAGGACGAAGTCGAACAGCAGCGGGTTGAAGCGATAAATCTCCCGCAGGGGGGCGCGATCTTCGGCGTCGAGGTAGCCCGCGCGGACGAGCGGCTTCGTCCTGATGAGCAGGTTGATCGCGGGCAGGGGGTAGTCGCTCCCGTTAACGAGGCGGCGGTGCAAGTCCGCCCTCCCGATGACGGTCGAGAGCGGCTCGCCGATGCGGTTGAACTGCGTCATCGCGGAGATGTCGCCGAAGACGAGGCCGTCGTACCGCCTGTCCTCCAAGAGGCGCAGGAACAGCCGGAAGTTGTGCGTGCGCTTCCTCGCGGGGTCGTCCAAGTCTTCGTTGTGGCCGAGGCCCGCGCAGTGCGCGACGATTGTTCTGACGCCGTGATCGAGCGCCCTGCGGAGCAGGAGCGGGTTGCCCAGACGCTGATCCTCTTCGGCCTCGACGGCCTTCTCCTCGCCGCCGTGGCTGAGCAGCACCAGACCCAGCTCCCTCATCTTCCGGTAAAACGGATCGCACGCCTCGTCCGACGGGTCGATGCCCATCGCGTTCGGCAGCCACTTGACCATGCGGCCGCCGCGCCGCGCCCACTTCTCCAACTCCTCGACCGCGTCCCGGCGGTAAGGGTTGACGGAGATGACGGGATCGAACAAGTCCGGGTGCTCGGCCGCCAGTGCGAAGACGTATTCGTTGGGCACGTAAAATTCCGTCTTCGCCGGGTTCACCCTCCCGTCGCGGCCGTAGTTCTTGTCGAACGCCAGCAGGCGGTACTTGCCGTGATGCTCGATGTGGCTGACCAGCCGGACGAGCCGCTCGGCAAACTCAAGGTCGGCGCGCTCGACGTCCACGACCCCCGCGGCGCTCAGGTAGACGGCGAACTTGAGGCGGTGGAACGGGTGTCGCCACGAGCGCATCTTCGGGTTGACGAAGTTGTTCGTCCCGTTCGTGCCGATGCCGGCGACGTGCGTGTGGTAATCGACGAGGCGCGCCGGGTCTACGTCCGCGAAAGCCGCTTTGACGAGATCGGAAGCCTTCGGACTGAGACCGTCTTTCAGCTCTTCGGGCCGGTGCGTGAAAGCCCCGCCCGCGTGCTTTAACAGGCACATGGTTCAGCCCCGATCTTCCGCATTCATTGGCCGGCGAGGATTTCGGTCAGGTCGCCGTAGTTGGCCGTGACGCGGCCCGCGCACCGCATCGTGCTCTCTTTCGCGTTCTCGCCCGCGGCCCTCACCGTAACCCCCGCCTCCTTGCGCGCGGGTTTTTGTTCCCCGTCGAAGTGGTCGAACAGCGTGTAGCTGAAGCCGCCGTTCTCGAAGCTGATGTCAGTCAGATCGAACTGATACCTGAACACGTGCTCGTAACGGAACTGCTTCTGCGACCCGGCCCTGTCTTTGGGGAACTCCAACTCGACGCGGCCCGGCCGCCCGAAGCGGTACTGGATGTAGCCTTCGTCTCTGGTCAGCGTCTTCGAGCCGCAGAGCGAGACTAACTTGGCCGGGGCTTTCAGCGCGCAGCTGAAGATGACCTGCTCGTCCGCCGCGCACAGGTTGGCGGCGGGAGGGGCCGACGGGCGAGCGCCGGTAGTTTCCGCCGCCGCGGTATGGTCTCTCACTTCGCCGCCGGCCGCGAAGGCCAACAGGCAGGCTAAAAGTGCGGGCGCGAGTACGCGTCTGTTCTTCATGGCTTTACCTCAACCGTGCCGGGCAGGCTCACGGCCGCGACGGGCGGCGAATCACTTCGCGCGGGCGGCCCACTACCAAGCGACGCCGTAGTCCTCGCCGTGGTGGCTTGAGCCGCCCCACATCGTGCCGTGCGCGCGGTCGAAGAGGATGGCGTTGATGGGGCCGGAGGTGCGCTCCTCGAACGTCAGCTCGTAACCCATCCGGCGCAGCTCCGAGCGCACCCACTGCGGCATCGACTCGGCGAGCAGGATTCTACCGGGCCTCGACTCGTGCAACCCGAAGGAGCTGCGCATCTGGAAGCTGTTAACGTTCGGAGCCTCCGCGGCCTCCTGCACGTTCATGCCGAACTCGACGACGTTCAGGAAGAACTGCAAGAGGTTCTGATCCTGACTGTCGCCGCCCTGCACGGCGAACGACAGGTAAGGCTTGCCTTCCTTGAGCGCGAGCGTCGGCGTGAGCGTGACGCGCGGGCGCTTGCCCGGCGCGATGACGTTGAACGGGCCCTCGGCCGCGTCGAGCACGAAGCTCTGCGCGCGCTGGCTGAGGCCCACGCCCGTCCGGCCCGCGACGACCGCCGGGATCCACCCGCCGCTCGGCGTGATCGACACGACCCACCCTTCCGCGTCGGCCGCCTGCACCGACGTGGTGCCGGCGTAGAAGCCGCGCCGGAAATCCTCCCACGAGGACTGCGAGACGGCGTCCTGATTGAACCCCGTCCCGCGGCCGGCGGGCGGCGGCGGCCACTTCTCAAGCAGTTGGCGGTAGGGGTTCGCGGCCTGACCCTGAAACGGGTACGGGTCGCCGGGCTTGATCGCGGGGTCGTTGCGCTCCGGGTTGACGAGCTTGGCGCGCTCCCGCGCGTAAGCCTTCGAGAGCAGACCTTGAATCGGCTCGGCGGGCGGGAAGTCCGGGTCGCCGTAGTAGAAGTCGCGGTCGGCGAAGGCGAGGCTCATCGCCTGATAGATCGTGTGGACGTAGCGCGCGCTGTTGTAGCCCATCCCCCGGAGGTCGAAGCCCTCAAGGATGTTGAGCGCCTGAAGCATGGCCGGCCCCTGCGTCCAGTGCGTCAGCTTATAGACTTCGACGCCCTTGTAGGTGGTCTTCACCGGCTCCTCGATCTTGACCCGCCAGCCGCTCAAATCTTCGAGCGTGAAGAGCGCGCCCTCCTCGCGCGCGCCGCGCACCAACTCGCGCGCGATGTCGCCCCGGTAGAAACGCTCGTAGGCCGCCATGATCGCCTCTTTGCGGCCGCGCCCGCGCGCGAGTGCCTCCCGTTCCGCTTCGACCAGCTTGCGCAGCGTCGCGGCGAGGTCGGGCTGGCGGAACATCTCGCCGGCCGCCGGGGCCTCGCGCTTCTGGCCCAAGTGCGGCAGCATCACCTCGCGCGAGTAGCGCCACTCCTTCAGCCGCCGCTTCTCGCGCTCGATGGCGTTGGCGGCCTGCGCCTCGATGGGGTAGCCGTCGGCCAACTGGATCGACGGCTCAAGCACCGCTTCGAGACTCAGCTTGCCGAACTCCGCGAGCATGACGAGCAGGCCGCCCGGCGTGCCCGGCGTGACGGCCGCGAGCGGCCCGTGCTCGGGCGGGTACGCCAGCTTCTTCGACCGGTAGAACTCAGGCGTCGCGCCCGTCGGGGCGACGCCGAGCGCGTTGACGCCGACGACTTTCCCGGTCTTCGGGTTGAAGATGAGCGCCTGCGTCTCGCCGCCCCACGAGAGCGTGTCCCACATCGTCGAGGTCGCGGCGAGCATCGCGCAGGCGGCGTCCACGGCGTTGCCGCCCTTCTGGAAGGTGATCGCGCCGGCCGTGGCCGCCAGCGGCTTCCCCGTGATCGCCATCCAGTGCCGGCCGTGCAGCACCGGCTTCTGCGTCCGCTGCGCGACCGCCGCGCGCGAGGGGGACAGGACGGCCGCCGCCGCGAGAAGGAGGACTAAAGGCCGCTTCACTTTTTTCAGGCTCATCGCCGTTCCCTCCGCCCGTGTTTTCGCCCCCCGTACCGGCGGCGCGAACGTCGATCAGACTCTCAACGCTTCGCCGATCTCGTTGATGGTCGCCACCTCGGCCCCGCTCACCTGCTCGCCGCCGAACCCGAACAGGCCGCCCTCTTTCGCGGCCGACGCGACCTTCTCGGCCACGACCAGCACCCACCTCTTGTACTCGTCGGCCTCCCCGGCGCTCGCCTTAGTATCCAGCAGGCCGGCCGCCGCGCGGCACGTCTCCAGCGCGCGCTCTCTGACACCGCCGGACGAAATCTTCTCCGTCGGCCCGCGCGCGTCGTCCGAGGCGTTGGCGACGATGTCCGCGATGACCGCGCCGAGCAGCGAACCGCCGCCCGCGCCCGCCTGCCCTTCGGCGACGCCGTCGGCCACGGCGGCCATCTCGCTGATGAAATCGTCCTGCTTGCTCGGCGCGGAGCCGGCGACCGCGTAGGCCGCGAGCATCGGCGCTCGGAGCAGACTGTTCCACTCCTCCGGCGTGAACTTACCTTTGACGCTCATCCCGCAACCCTCCGCATGTCGGAACTTTTGATCTTGAAATTGCCGGCCCTGCGACTGTTCGCCCGCTGGCGGCCGTCGCGGCCGCCGCGCGCTCCTGTCGCCGGCGCGCGTTTTAGTCGATGGCCTTCGTCAGCCAGTCGGTCACGTCGCGCAGGCTCTCGGCGCTGACCTCGTGCGCCATCGGGTACTCGCGGTAGGTGAGTTCGACGGGCAGTTCGCGGAAGTAGTCGCGCGCCGCGCGCCCGCTCTCGACGGGGAGCACCTCGTCGTAGAGGCCGTGCGTGATGAGGAGCGGCTTGCCGGCCAGCGCCTCCGCGTCCGGCTCGCGCTCGATCACCTGCCGCGGCAGACGCCCGCTCATCGCCACGACGCCCGCGACGAGTTCGGGGCGCGTGAGCAGGAGCGCGAGGCTCATCATCGCGCCCTGACTGAACCCGGCGACATAGACGCGGCCCGCGTCGGCGCGGTACGTCCCGGCGAGCGCGCCGATGAAGGCGGGCAGCAAGCCCAGACTTCGCTTCGCCTGCTCGACGTCGGCCGACATCCCGGCGGGCGTGAACTCGATCTGGAACCAGCCGTAGCCGCCGTAGCCGAGCGCGACGGGCGCGCGCGCGCTGACGACGAGGAAACGCTCGTCGAGGTAGGGCGCGAGGCCGAAGAGGTCTTCCTCGTTGCTGCCGATGCCGTGCAGGAGCAGGAGCAGCGGGGGCGCGTCTTGCCCGCCGCGCCGCGGCTCCCGCACTAGGTGCGTTAAGGACGGTTTGTCGTCGCTCAAGATCGTCCCGGTTGCCTCCCCCGCGTCAAGCGTGTTCGCCCGCGAGCGCCTTTTGAATGCCGGCGGCGCGCAAATCCTCTTCCGTCGGGATGTCGGCCGGCTCGATGCCGGTGAGCACTTCCCTGTCCACGGCGGGCAGCGAGACGATGCGGTCGGCCTGCCGGCTGACGGCCGACTCGAAGACGTTGCGCGCCGTGCGCGCGTTGCCGAAGGTCTCGTCGCGCGCGTGCGCGAGCGAGTCGAAGAGTTTCGTCAGCTCGGCTTCGGCGGCGGGCGTCACGCGGAAGTCGGCGCGCGCGGCGAAGCCTTTGAAAATCTGGACGAGCTGGGCCGTGTCGTAGTCGTCGAAGCGGAGGTGCTTGTTGAAGCGCGAGCGCAGGCCCGGATTCGAGTCGAGGAACTCCTGCATCTTCTCGGTGTAGCCGGCGACGATGACGACCAGCTCGTCGCGGTGATCCTCCATCATCTTGAGCAGCGTCTCGACGGCCTCGCGCCCGAAGTCGTTGCCGCCCCCCTGACTCAGGGTGTAAGCCTCGTCGACGAAGAGCACGCCGCCGAGCGCGGCGCGGGCGGCCTCCTTCGTCTTGATGGCCGTCTGCCCGACGTAGCCGGCGACGAGGCCGGCGCGGTCGGTCTCGACGAGGTGGCCGCGCCGGAGCGTCCCCAACGTGCGGTAGATTTGCGCGAGCAGGCGCGCGACCGTGGTCTTGCCCGTGCCGGGGTTGCCGTAGAAGACGAGGTGGCGCGAGGCGGGCATCGTCTTCAACTTCTGCTCCTCGCGCATCCGCTGCACCTTGAGGAAGTTGATGAGCTGGCGCACGTCCCGCTTGACCCTCTCCAAGCCGACGAGCGAGTCCAACTCCGCGAGCAACTCTTCGAGCGGGCGCGGCGGCTTCGACGCTTCGTCCGCCGCGGCCCCAACGGCCGCGGCCGCCCCCTTCGCTTCGCCCCCCGCCCCGTCGGGCGCGGGGCCGCCCCGCGGGTAGAGCGCCTGCTTGAAGTCCGCGAGGGCCGCCTCTTCGACGGGCGTGATGCGGCCGTCCGACTTGATGACGAGGTTGGCGAACTGGAAGAGCGAGTGGCGCGCGCGGTCGGCGTAGGCGGTGCCGTGGCGCGCGTCGTAGGTTTCGAGGTAGGAGACGACGGCGGGCGTGCGGTCGAGCCGCCGCTGAATGTTTTCGGGCAGCGCGGCGGCGAGCGAGGGGAGGGGGAAGGCGGCCGCGCCGGACGGCAGTTGGAAGAGGCGGCAGACCTCCTCGTAGGTGCGCTGCTTCTCGGCGGCGGGCGCGTCGCGCAGGTCGATGAAGCGCCGCGCGACGAGCGTCAACTGGTTGTCGATGACGGCGCTCGCTTCGGGCGCGTTGCCGCCCCGCCAGACCGCGCGGATGCTCTGCTGAAGCGCGGGGGCGAGCGCGGCCAGATTTTCGCGCAAGCCGCGGGCGAGCCTCAGGTTGTTCTCGTCGAGTAGCATCGGGCGCGCGATTATACCATCCGGCGCGGCGCGGGGAGCGCCCGCCC
>DATCVD010000115.1:0-6113 GCA_036567125.1 Pyrinomonadaceae bacterium
GGCGTGCTGCGCCGCACGCTCGACGGCCTCGCGCCGCGCGGTTGACTCGCGGCCCGGCCGCGGCTTACAACAGCGGCCGCCTCGCCGCCATTCGATTCTTCACCGGACGGGAGCACGAGAACGATGCTGAAAGAGTTCCGCGAGTTCATCGCGCGCGGCAACGTCGTGGACTTGGCCGTCGCCGTCGTCATCGGCGCGGCCTTCGGCAAGATCGTCACCACGCTCGTCGAGGGCGTCATCATGCCGCCCGTCGGCCTGCTGACCGGCGGCGTGGACTTCACGGGCCTCTTCTACGTGCTCGACTCGTCGAAGGGCACGCCCGTCTCGCTCGCCGACGCGAAGGCGAAGGGCGTCCCCGTCGTCGCCTACGGGCAGCTCGTCAACGACCTGCTGCTGTTCCTCATCGTCGCCTTCGTCATCTTCCTCGTCGTCAAGGCGTACAACCGCCTCAAGAGCAAGCAGACGACGGATGACCGGCCGACGACGAAGGACTGCCCGCGCTGCCTCTCGACCATCCCGCTCAAGGCGACGCGCTGCGCCGCCTGCTGCGCCGACCTGCAAGCGGCCTGAGCGCGCGCGCCGCGGGATGAAAGGCTGGCCGGGCGGGGCGGTTTCCGGTTTTCAGTTTTCGGCAAGGCGGCTCCGCTCAACCGGACTGAACCCGGCCCGGTTTGCGGCCGTGCGTTTTGTCTTAACTGAAAACCGGAAACCGGAAACCGCCCCGCGCGATTTCTCGGGCAACGGGCGGCGGCCGGTCGCTCATCTCGTTCAGGCGCGGCCACTCCCACGCTTGCCAAGCGCGCGCGCACTCTGCTAAACGTCCGCAGTAGCACACGCCCGACAGACAGCCGGAGGGATCAATGAGGTTAAGCAAATCGGCCGCCGCCGTCTTCGCCGCCGCGCTCGCGCTCGCCGCTCCCGCGGCCGCCGTCGCCGACACGATCCGCCTGCGCGACGGCTCGGTCGTCCGCGGCCAGATCATCGCCTACAAGGATCAGCAGTTCACCGTCCTCATCGGCTCGGGCCAGCGCAACCGCCGCAGCCGCATGACGATCTACATGGAGGACATCGAGTCCATCGAGTTCGACAACCCCTTCGGCGCTGACGGCGGCAACAGCACCACAAGCCCGCGCGGCGACGAGGCCGCCTACGACGTGGACGACAACGCGCGGCAGCAGCAGCCCCAGCAGTCGCAGCCGCAACGCACGACGCAGCCGCCCCAGTCGCAGCCGACTTCGCGCCCCGCGCCGTCGCAGCCGCAGCCGCAGCGCGCCTCCGGCCCCGTCTTCATCCCGATCAGCGTGCGCGTCGATCCGAAGAGCACTGAGAGCGGCTGGGTGAGCAGCGGGTTCACGGTCAGGCGCGGGCAGCGCGTGCGGGTCTCCGCCTCGGGCCGCGTCACGCTCTCGAACGGCGCGGCCACCACGCCGACGGGGCTGCCGCGCGTTGCCGACACGGACAAGCTGCTCCAGAACGAGCCGACGGGCGCGCTCATCGCCGTCATCGGCGACGACAACAACGACTTCATCCTCGTCAGCAGCGGGCGCGAGTTCACCGCGCAGCGCGACGGCATCATCTTCTTCGGCATCAACACGGGCCGGCTGACCGCCACGGCCGGGGTCTTCGACGTGTCCATCGAGGCCGAGGCCGCCGCCGGGCGCTGAAGCAGAGCGCGAACCGAAGCGGGGCGAACGCGACGCCCCGGCCGCGCGAAGTCAGGCGCGGATTCCAGCGCCGAAGAGCCCCGCGCCCGCCGCCGGCGCGGGGCTTTATCGTCTCCCGGCAGTACATCCGGCGGGCGGGCGGGCGCATCCAATTGTCTTGATCTCAACGCCGCGCGGGCCGTATAGTCGGCCGTAAGCCCGCTCAAACGTGTCAGCCGTCCCTTCGAGGTTTTGTAAGACCATGAAAACTGCCTTCCGCTTCCGCGCCTCCGCCCTCGCGCTCACCTTCGTCTTCGCACTCGCCTCGACCGGCGCGGGCGCGCTCGCGCAGTCGCGCCGCACGCCGCCCACGCAGCCGCAGAAGAAGAACCAGCGGCCCGGCCAGCAGACCGGCACGACGACCGCCGACGACGGCCAGAAGGAGGAGTTGCCGCCCGACCTCGTCCGCCAGAAGCCGACGGAGGACGAGATCGTCCGCGTCACGGCGAACCTCGTCAACGTGGACGCCGTCGTCTACCACAAGAAGACGCGGCAGCTCGTCGGCAACCTGACGAAGGCCAGCTTCGCGCTGTTCGAGGACGGCGTGCAGCAGGAGATCACCAACTTCTCGACGCCGGAGGCGAAGCTGAACGTCGCGGTCGTCATCGAGTTCAGCAAGCTGACCGAGGGCTTGGGCCTCGCCCAGACGAACGGCTGGGACTACGGCACGCGCGAGGTGATCGCGCCGGCCGCGCTCTTCATGCAGGAGGCCGTGCAGAAGGGCGACTTCCTCTCGGTCGTCGCCTTCGACATGCGCCCCACGCCGCTCACCGACTTCACGAACGACCCGTCGCGCGTCAATCAGGCCATCAACATCCTGCTGCGCAACCGCCCGGCCTTCCGCGAGACGAACCTGTTCGACGCCCTCAAGTTCACGCTCGTCGGCGGCGTGGGCGACCCCGTGGTGCTGGAAGGCGGGCGCGAGAAGGCCGACTACGCGGGGCTGGTCGCCGTGCAGGGCCGGCGGCGCGCGGTGCTCCTGATCGCCTCCGGGATCGACACCTTCAGCAAGATCAACTACGACAACGCGCGCAAGATCGCGCAGAACGCCGGCATCCCGATCTACGTGATCGGGACGGGCAACATGTACTACAAGCGGTACGAGTCGCAGATGAGCGCCGTCGACGGCCTCGCCGGGCAGCCCGGCCGCATGACCTTCCAGCAGGCGGCCAACGCCCTGAACACCTTCGCCAAGGAGACCGGCGGGGCCTACTTCCCCGTCACCTTCGAGGGCGAAGCCCCCTCGGCCGTCCAGTCGATCAACGCCCTGATGCGCCACCAGTACAGCCTCGGCTACAACCCCGGCGAGCGGCGCGACGGCAAGAAGCACAAGATCGAAGTCCGCGTCGATGTCAACGGCGACGGCCAGTGGGACGACAAGGAGTACGAGATCAACCACCGCCAGTTCTACGTCGCCCCGAAGCCCGACGGGAAGGGGTAAACCCCGCCCAAGTCTCCGGCCTATAACGAAGCCGCCCGCACGTCACGACGACGTGCGGGCGGCTCGCGGTTTCGGCCCCGAATCCTTACGGCGCGGCCTTGAGGATCACGTCCCAAGCCCAGCGGCCGACCCCCGCGCCCTTCGCGTCTTCGACCTTCGCCCGGTAGCGGAACAGGTTGCCGTGCGCGTCCGTGCGCTTCGAGTCTTTGTAGTCGAGGTGGAGACGGGCCGCGCCGAGCGCGGGCAGCGTGAACAACTCGACGGGCTGCGAGAGGCCGTCGTGGTTAGCGTCCTGCCACAGCCGCAGGGCGGTGAAGACGGCGTCGCCGCCGTCGATCACGCCGTCGGAGTTGCCCCCCCGCGCCGGCTTGTCGAACTCGGCCAAGGCAAGGAACCCGTTCCTCTCCTCGCCGGCCGGGGGCGGCGGCTGTTCCGTGTAGTTGCCGAACAACTCGCCCCCGTCATCCACCGACCCGTTACCGTTCCGGTCGGCGGCGAGCCACGCGTCGTCCGCGCCGGCCGCCGTCCACGACAGTCGCTCCCCCGCCCCGTCGCGGTTGAGGTCGAAGCGGACGCCCCCCTCAACCCCGGTCAGGGCGAAGCCGTCGCCCTCCACGTCGATCAGGATGGGCGTCGAGCAGCCCGTGGTCGTGTCGCAGTAGCAGCGGCAGGTGGCCGGGTCCCACGACATCCCGTACCAGCCGAAGCAGTCGGCCTCGGCTTGGGCATCACAGGAGCCCGATCCGCCGGAGCAGTTGAAGGTGTAGTCAGGGTTCGAATCGTCACAGTCGATGAAGTGGCAGTCAGACCCCACGCCGAACCCGTCGCCGTCGCCATCGACGCAGCCCGGCGGCGGCGGATCGTAGTAGATGTCGTGGACGGCCGTGTTGTCGCAGGGCTTGATGTCCGTCGGGCTGTTATTGCAGGCGTCGTTCGGAGCGCCGTTCGGGCACGGGGCCCCCTGATTCATCACGCTCCCGCCCGGCTGCTGCCCCAGCGGGTGGTCAAGGCCCATGCCGTGGCCGATCTCGTGGAGGCTTTCCTTTAGATAGACCGTGCCATAGCCGGGGGCCTGAGGATCGTAATAAGGGCTGAAGTTGAAGCCGTTCGGATCGGTCGCCGCGTTGGTGTTGAATAAGATCGTGGCGTCGGTGATGTAGATGCCGTTCGACCCGTTAATTCTGAAAACAGCCCTCGTATATATGTCAGGGCCTGCGGCCGGGGCTTCAAGGTAGAGCGCCGCGAACGCCACGTGGAGCACCGGCGCGCTCGGCGGGACTTGATTCAGCGGCGTCGAGGTGTTGAACGTAGTGCCCGAGCCGTTCTGGCCCATGTTCGCCGCAGTCCACTGGTCGGCCGCGCTGACGATCTGGCCTCCGACGCTTGTGCCCCGGATCGGCGAATTTATATCCAAGTAGACTTGAACTCCCGGCGGGAACCTCGGCCCGGGCCTCTCCGTCGGGCAGGGAGAAGCTTGGGCCTGCGAGTCCCGGTGGGCGGCGAACACGACCGTCAGGACGGCGAGCGACGAGAGGATCGAGGCGACCCCCAAGTAGTTACGGCCCCGGCTGCTCACTGACTCGCACCCCCGACACAAGGGGTGTGTAGAGCGTTGCGGGCTTCGGCTAGGAATTGCGCCGCGTCCGCGGCGCGCAGGTAGCGCAGCGGCAGCGGCTTGTCGGAGATTTGCTCGACCCTGCCGTCACTTAGCAGGAAAGCGTCGGCGAACATCGGGTGGCTGACTTGACCGTACGCTCCCGTGGCCGGGACGCGCCTCAGGTAAAGCAAGTACCTCTGCCCGACCTCCAGCCGCTCCACCTCCCGGTCGATGGCGCGGACGACGCGCCCGCGGATCGAAACCGTCCCGCCCGGACGGGTGACGGTGATGGCGTCCCCGCTCTCGACGGGCGCGCGCGCGTCGCTTTTCAACACGTCATCGACCGCCACGTCGTAGTCCGTGAAAACGAACGTGCCGCCCTCCGTCAGGTTCGACGATTTGCCCCGTACGCTGCCGATGACCACCGCGTCAGCCGCGCACCTCAGGCGGGTGAGGGATTCCCCCAAGGGCAGGTTAGAGAGCGGTACTTCGGAGATGCCTCCCCAGACGGTTAGGTGGCCCTCGCTTTCCACCCGCTCGGGTATGCGCCTGCCGCGGGGGTAGCGCGCGCTTTTATAAAGTTTGCTGTGCTCCTTCTGTTTGGCCGTCATCACCCCGTCTTCGACCGGGGTCGGGACTTCTTTAACCTCTTTCACCCGCTTCAGGCGGCCGGAGTCTTGCGGCGCGCCGGATGCCCCGCTGAGCGCGATGCCGCCCGCCGCCAGCGCGGCCAGACAAATCAGGAAGGCGCCCACCGTAACGAACCTTCTTCCGCTCATCACCGAGTTACCTCCGTCCGAGTTTCATGACGACCGATTGTCCGAGTGGATGTGGGAGAGGCAGGACCGATGAAGGTTCCGCCGGAGCGCGTCGTGACGGTTGACGCACGGAGTAAGAGTCGGTCTTATAAGCCCGCCGCTCCGCCGGTGTCAACGTTAATTTCGCGGCCGGCTTCGTCAGCCCGGACGTGCTCAGATGCCGTGCAGGCGGAGGCGGAACTCGTCGTTGACGATGTTGATGTCGGGGCGGCGGCCGGCGAACGTGCGGGCGCTGCGGAGCAGGGCGGGCAGGCCGCCCGTCGGCAGCTTGAGGCCGTAGGCGGGGCTGCCGAAGACGGACGCGAGCTGCGGGTTGAGCCGCTGCGGGATGCCGTAGCGGATGGCGCGCTGCGCGGGCGGCGCGAAGCCGGCGGTGCGGCGCGGGTTGACGATCTCGATTGAGCGGTCGAAGACGTTGACGCGCGTCACCTTCTCGCGTAGGGCGAGGTCGCGGTGCGCGAGCGCGTTAGAGAGCGCCTCGGCGACCGCCGCGCGGCTGTAGTTCGAGCGCGCGACGACCGCCGCGGCCTGCTCGGCGTCGGCCTGTGCGGCGG